>JAAZXX010000009.1 GCA_014239995.1 Verrucomicrobiia bacterium | reverse complement strand
ACTCCTTGCATTTATTTACCATGGTAGGACAAGGCAGATAACAAAGCATTCATTAGACTTAGGGGAAATACCCATCTGACTTAAAACGTCATGAAGGACATCAATTAGGATATCTAAATCAAAATACACCCTTTACCCTCCACAAACGCATCTACGATCCTGAAACATGCATGAGATCCAAGTATAGAAAAAGCCTCCGGGTTACTTCAACGCATCCCGGAGGCTTTGCTATCAAAAGAGCATTAACTTAGATCTATTTTCGCGTCTTTTTCTTGATCGTTTTCTTTTTTGTTTTGGACGCTACAGCTTGCTCATCGGCAAGAGCCGCCTGAGCCGCAGCAAGTCGAGCCACTGGAACACGGAATGGCGAGCAACTGACGTAATTCAACCCGACCTTGTGACAGAAAGCCACACTGGCCGGATCACCACCGTGCTCACCGCAGATGCCGAGTTTGATGTTGGGGCGTGTGCTACGTCCCTTGGCAGTTGCTATTTCCATTAACTGTCCCACGCCTGCTTGATCAACACTCGCAAATGGATTTGCCTTGACGACTTCCAACTCCTGATAGGCTGGCAGAAACGTTCCACTGTCATCACGACTCATGCCCAGGGTGGTTTGAGTCAAGTCATTCGTCCCAAAACTGAAAAACTGCGCATGTTCCGCAATCTGGTCAGCAGTCAGGGCACCGCGCGGGACCTCTATCATGGTACCAACAAGATAATTGAACTTAACCTTCTTTTCCTTGGCAACTTCCTTGGCAACACGGTGGATCACCTCAATCTGGAGTTCCAGCTCGCGCGCAAACCCAACAAGGGGTACCATAATTTCGGGTCGGCATTTGATCTTGTTCTTCTTTTGAACATTGGCGGCAGCCTCAAAAACAGCCCGAGCCTGCATGGCACTGATTTCGGGATACACAACACCCAAACGACAACCCCGATGACCGAGCATTGGGTTGAATTCGTGCAGTTCGTGCACACGTTTACTGATCAGTTCCATGCTAACGCCCAAGGAATCAGCCAACTGGGACTGAGCTCCATGGTCATGAGGAAGGAACTCGTGCAAGGGAGGATCGAGCAAGCGAATGGTTGCGGGCAAACCTTTGAGAGCTTTAAAAATACCTTCAAAATCAGAACGCTGATAAGGCAAAAGCTTGTTCAGGGCCTTCTGTCGATCATCGATTTTTTCAGCCAGAATCATTTGGCGGACGGCATCAATGCGGTCTCCCTCAAAAAACATATGCTCCGTGCGTGTGAGTCCAATACCACTCGCACCAAAAGCTACTGCGTTGGCTGTTTGATCCGGCGTGTCGGCATTGGTGCGCACAGCCAGTTTGGTTACCTTCTTGCACCACCCCATCAATTGTGAAAAATCCTTAAATGTCCGACTCTTCTTGGGGTTCATGGACTTGTTGACCAACACCTGCACCACCTCAGAAGGGGCGGTATTAACCTTACCTTCAAAAATGTCTCCAGAGGTTCCATCGATGGAGAGAAAATCACCTTCGTTGAAATTCTTGTCCCCCACGGTCATTATCTTTGCATGGTAATCAATCTGCAGATCACCAGCCCCGCAGACACAAACTTTACCCATTTGGCGTGCCACCAGGGCCGCATGCGAACTTACACCCCCGCGGGCTGTAAGAATACCCTCAGAGGCAATCATACCACGGAGATCTTCAGGTGAGGTCTCGACGCGCACCAAAAGCACCTTTTCACCTTTCTCGGCAGCTTCTACAGCACGGTCGGCATTGAAGTAGATCCGACCAGTGGCAGCCCCCGGACCTGCGGGAAGTCCATGAGCTAATTTTGATGCCTTGCGTAATGCCTTGGCATCGAAAATAGGAGCCAGCAACTGATCCAACTGCTCGGCAGGCACACGCTGAACGGCCGTCTTCCAGTCTATGAGTTTTTCGCGCACCATATCGCATGCGATGTGCACGGCGGCAACCCCCGTGCGCTTCCCATTACGTGTCTGCAGCATGTATACGACACCCTCTTCAATGGTAAACTCGAAGTCCTGCATGTCGGTAAAATGCGTTTCCAAGGTTTTCCGTATACCTTCAAGTTCTGCATAGGGAACCGGCATGACTTTCTTCAATTCAGCAACCGGTTGTGGCGTGCGCACTCCGGCAACCACATCCTCGCCCTGCGCATTGATCAGAAATTCTCCGTAGAAAACCTTGTCCCCGTTCGCTGGGTCGCGCGTAAACGCCACCCCTGAACCTGAGTTAGTACCTGTGTTTCCAAAGACCATGGCCTGAACGTTCACCGCGGTCCCCCACTCATGTGGGATATTGTATTTGCGGCGGTAAACCTTGGCACGATCGTTCATCCAGGATCCAAAAACGGCACCCACAGCACCCTGCAACTGTTTCCACGGATCGGTTGGGAAGGCCTTTCGAGTACGCTCCTTGACAAGTCGCTTGAAGCGTTTGACCAGTTCTTTCATCTGGGAAGCATCCAATCGTGAATCTTCAACATCGGATTCCCCTGGAAAAAGTTCTGCCTTGTATTCCTCGATAAGGGTCTCAAATGGCTCGTGATCCTCACCGGGACGGCTTTGAACTCCCATGACGACATCACCATACATTTGAATAAAACGTCGATAGCAATCCCACGCGAACCACGCGTTACCGCTCGCTTCACCAAGGGCTTTTACGGTCTGGTCATTCAGACCAAGATTGAGGATGGTATCCATCATACCAGGCATGGAATCACGCGCACCGGAGCGAACGGCGACGAGCAATGGACGATTCAAATCGCCAAATTTCCGGTTGAGAACTTTTTCCATGTTGCGAACACCATCCTCGATCTGACCTTGCAGCTCCTTGGGATAACTTCGCTTGTGATCGTAAAAATAAGTGCATACCTCCGTCGAAATGGTAAAGCCTGGAGGCACAGGCAGGCCGATACGGGTCATCTCCGCTAGATTAGCCCCTTTGCCACCAAGGAGCTCTTTCAATTTACCATTGCCGTCAGCTTTCTTTTTGCCGAACTTGTAGACGTACTTATGCTGTTTTTTACCTGATGCTTTTTTAGCCATAATTTTCTTTTTGCGGTGAATCTGACGATAAATGGGTTGTAGGAGTCCCTTCGCGCCACGAGAAACGAGCGGGGGAAAATATCAGACCGCCTCGATATGTCAATGTCCGAGTTCAAAGCCTTAACCTCATACATGCTGTTCTGGGGCCTTTTCCTGGATGAAACATAACTCCCCGACAGCCTATGTTAGAGTCCGTCGCGTAAAACAGATAAAGTTCAACTGTCGAGCATAAATCCCCCCTCCAGGAAAGGACGCAAATCCGATGATGTCTCCCCTTACGCCATTCCCCACCATGCGCTTTGCAAGGTTTTTTGGAGCGGGTATTCAAAAATCATGAGGAGGCGTTTCAAATACTTGGGAAAGGATGGGCAACTACGATACTCAGTCTTCATGTGTCATTGCCGGGAACAAAAGAAGAGACATCGCGCAAGACTTCCCATTGTCGTTTTTCCTCCTGATTCAGGGACTTTGGCAACAGCACTTTCAGATGTATGTAGAGATCCCCAAGCTGCGTATTTCCTTGTGGCAGTCCTTTAGATTTGAGTCGCAGTATTTGTCCACTTTGAGTCCCAGGGGGAATTCTAACCTGAACGACACTGCCAAGTGTGCGGGAGGACAGGCATGCCCCGAGGACGGCATCCCATGGAGCCACAGAGGTCTCAACGTGCAGATGACCATCAGTGACTCTGAAGTCCGGATGACTGGCATATTTTACCCTGAGATACAAATCACCAACACCGCCCAGTCCAACTTCACCCTTACCCGTAAGTCTCAGTTTTTGCCCATCCAGGACTCCCTTTGGAACCTTGATCTTGAACTGCTTTGTCATCGCATGACTCTCCCGATTCCTGACCGTGATGGCCCGGACAGAGCCTCGAGCCACTTCTTCCAGGGTCACCATAATATCTGCCTCCACGTCCATTCCACGGGCATTGGACTGCGAGGTTCCTTTCCCGAATCCGGCATGTTCACTCCCAAAGTATTGCTCGAAAAAATCACTGAACCCAGTACCTCCAAAATCGAAATCTCCATCGTTCCGCCTCCCATGTGAGGCTCTACCAGGCCACCCTCGAGGTGCCGTGCCGCCTCTGCCAGGGCTCCATCTGTTTCCCAGTGCATCGTATTTGCGTCGCTTTTCCGGATCGCTCAACACCTCATATGCTTCGTTGATCTCCTTGAAACGCTCTTCTGCCTTGGGCTCGTTGCCAGTCACATCGGGGTGATACTGCCTGGCCAAACGTCGAAAGGACGAACGAATATTTTCCTTACTTGCACTCTTCGCAACACCCAACGATTTGTAATAATCCTTATATTCCACAACAAAACTCAGTAAAACACCACAGCCACAAACCATAGCCACGCGCGTCGAAGTCGCTCCACGTCCTCACCCGACTCCTTACCAGAATTGCCAGGCTCCACGGATGACGACATAACACCCCAGCATTCCGTTAGTAATGGCATGCGCCGTCATTGCATCCCCCACACGATTTTTCCTAATGACGAGCCATTGATAGAGCAAACCACACAGAATGCCAGAAAGCCATTCATCATGGGTGATGCCAAACAAAAGGGAAGTTCCCAAAAAGCCGCCCCAATGAAATTGATTGAAGGCTACCTTTTCAAATTTCGGCTTTACGATGTAGCGGTAAACAAACGATCGATAGAAGATCTCCTCGAGTGGTGGAACCACAAAGGTCATTCCCAGGATACGGACCACCACAAAAAAGTATGCCAGCGGAGTTCCTGGTCCAAAAAAGGCATAGGGATTCCAGGGTGCGGGGTCCTTATCCTGCTGTTCACCAAAATCACTCAGGTGAGTAAAATAGGGATCAATGCCAACCCATATTGCAAAAACTAAAACTCCAACAACAATTGCCTCCCAGCTGAGAACCCAACGCATTTCTGCAACCTTAGGCCACATCCAGGCAATCAATCCGATCCCCACCAAAGACTTGATCAAATACAACCAATATGCTGAGGCCTCACCGAAGAGTCCCTGCCCCGCCGTCAAGGCAATGAATAGAACAAACGGGACAACACGTAAGCCCAGTGGAGAATGTAGCACGTTTTGAGATGGTGTAGATTGGGTCATCAGGGGTGAGCGACAGAAGGCCTCTGGCCGCCATAGATGTCAGCAATTCTCTGCATTATATTTAATAGTCCAAGCCCTCCGCACTTTGAGAACAGGAAAACTGCCAAGCCCTGAGTGCATCCTTCATTTTTTGAAGCTGGGCGGTTTGAGTCTCCGCAAGATTGATTGATTCCTGCTCATCATGATTCAAATCATAGAGGTAATCAGTCTTCCCTCCATCGGGACTATAATACTTCAGACTACCTCGCATCCAGGCGGTTTGACGCCCAAACTGGAAACCAATCTCACGTTGCTCAATAGCATCCACGGGATGCCCAGTGCCCCCCTCCAGGAGAGGACGTAGACTCATGCCATCCATGGGGCGCGCTGGCAAGGATACTTCCAGAATATCCAGCAAGGTCGGAAGATAATCACTTGTCATTACAGGCAGGCTGGTGCGTTGACCTGAATGTACCTTTCCCGGCCACACCATGAATGCTGGCACTCGGATACCCCCTTCATGCAAACTGCGCTTGCGTCCTTGAAGGGGCCAAGCCGAACCAGGGGCCTTAAATGACTGTCCTTCAGGCCCATTATCAGAGCAAAACCACAGCATCGTATTTTGCTTGAGCTCCCTGGATTGAAGGAAGCTTCGTAAACGACCCACTTGATGATCCAAGGCAGAAATGGATCCGTAATAGTGCTGATGATAAGCCCCCAGGGTATGGTAGGCTTCGGTCCATTCTTTCCCAGCAACAACAGGCAAATGCGGGGTATGAAACCAAATCACGGCAAGGAAAGGCCGATCCGCTTCCGAGGCTTTTTCCATGAATTCCAATGCACGCTGCATGATCATCGCGGAGTCATCTCCGGGTAAAGGCTCGCTCACTCGCCCATCTGGGGTCCAGTAGGAAGTGCCATAAGGAACACGATCCAGAAGATGCACGGGATTCCACCAGGTTTGAGATCGTTTTCGAGGAGCCCACTGAGAGTCCCATGTCGGGGTTTTAGCTTCAGTGCTGAAGTAGGTATGAAAACCGTGCGCAGTCGGTGGCGCATAATGTTGTAAATTTCTATCACCGCCTCGGTTGGAGTCTTTTCCTTGTTGCGTCAATGTCCCCAGATGCCACTTGCCAAAATGCCCCGTGAAATAGCCCTTGGATGCAAGCAATTCGGCAATCGTCGTTTCCTCAGTCAAGATATGTCCAGCATTTGCGGTGCTTATCTTATAGCGAGCAGGATGTCGACCGGTCAGACAGGAACCACGCGTAGGGCTGCAAACCGGCGATGCGGCGTAAAAACGGTCAAAAATCAGTCCATCTCCTGACAGAGCGTCAAGGTGGGGGGTATGCACCACTCGATTACCGTTAAAACCAACATCGCACCAACCCAAGTCATCTGCCATCATCAGGATGATGTTTGGAGCCGCCCCTTGAGTCTCTAGAAGATATCCCCCCATAAGAAGCCAGCACGCCAATAACCTGTGGCATGCACTCAGACGCAAGAAAGCACCCCATTTGCTTGTAATGAGGTCAAGCATGAATTGGACTTGTTGAAGTGGATTCACCTGCATAGGATTCAAAGGGCAGAAGCATGAAGGCAAGCAAGAGATGAAAACAATATTAAAATACCTATCGGTTATCACATTCCTCGCACTGACTCACTTCTCCGCAAAAGCGGATGATCTGGAAAAAATCAGCGGAAAGTGGATGGTTCAGAAAGAGAATACCGAGGGGCAAAAGTATAAGCAAGTCCTTGAGTTCAAGGAAAAAACCTTCAAGTTTTGGATTAAAAGCCCACAGGGACAAACCATGATTTACGCGGAAGGTGCTGCGAAAATCCAAAAGGTAAACGATTTGCACTTGTTATTGCTTAAAGATATCAAGGCTGGTGAGAGCGAAACTAACATTTCAGCCATCTACGATGATCGTTCCATCGTCTACCGTATGGGCTACAAAACCATGACTGTCGCCACCAATTTCGAGAGTTTTCGTGATGAAGATCCAGAAATAGATATTTACAAAAAGGTAGAGTAAATCACTTGAAAAAGGGTCACATCAGGAAGGCCATGCAACATTGCTGCGAAGATATCTTCGCAGGAGATGAGCCGTAATGACCCGGGCCCCAACGAGAAAGTCGGACGAGGTGAGATAATCCCCGTGAGTATGTCTCTAAACCCCTTCGGAGAGGACCACGAGGCGATAGAACCTTTGACCCGCATCTGAGGCGGACTCATCAACCCAATCCGCATGCCCCCTACCACCCAGTTCCAAACGTTCCAGCATGACCTCCCACTGCTGTAGATTTTTGGTCGACTCAATACGGTAAGCCATGCCTGAAACCCCTTTGACTTGGACGACAAAGCCTCCCCCTGGAAGGTGTCCCTTAGGAATCAAGACCGGGGGAACTGGACGGCTTCCTAAAACCTCTAAACGGTAATTATCAAAGACCATGTAGTTATCACCGGGCAATTCAGGTCGGTAAATGGCCCATACAGCATCCATATCTCCGATGTCTTTTTTGGAATTTTTCGTAGTCAGTGGCAAAGCGTCAACCAACACGACTTCGCCCACAAGGGCCGTCCAAGTGTTACCCAGCAGATCCACATCGATGCGTAGGTCATAAAAAATATTGTTATCAAACTCAAAACCTGTTGACTGCAGAGGTTCATCATTATCAAGAGCATAGGAAATAGACTTGGTTTCATTATCAAAATCCAGAGAAAACAAGCGGAAGCCCTCGGTATTGTAGGCACTCCATCGAAAATTATCTCTCTCGTCGTTGGTCGAGTCCATGATTCCCATACTCACCGAGAACCTTAATATTTCATCTGCACCTTCGATAGGTTGGTGATTGGCGGGCTGCAATAAACTGAGGAACGCGACACTGGTTTCATAATTTGGTTTCACAAAACCGATATAAGCATGCTGCCCTTGTCCCTGGAGCACATCGGAGACTAGTCCCGTCGAACCGTCATTGGAGTCTTCCAAGAAAGTGTCCCCTCCAGCAAAACCAATCCATCCATTCTGTCCAATGAGATCGGCATCGTAGATGTAACCCTCCTCTTCCTCAAATCCGGTCTCGAAAAGGACATGAGACACGCGATGATCCACCTGTGCCTGTATATTCAAGATCGTCATCAGGAGCATTGCAAATACGCTTAAAAAAGGCTTCACCCTTGTCATGACATTCTCCTCTCTTTCCTGTTCAACGGCCTGGACGACTCGGGCGACTTGAGCTTGAGTCAGAGGACGAGCTTGGACCCTGATATCCACTGGATGAACGACTGGATACAGCTGGACTCGATGATCTGAATTTAGGTATGGCCCGTGTTGGCGGACGACTCGAGCGCTGGCGCACTGTCCCGCTGGAAGACTGCCTGTTATTCAAGGTGCGACTCGTCTGACGTGAAGGCACCTGGCGACTGCGTGTGGTCACTGAGGGTCTTAATGCTCGCACCGGTTCCTGACCGCGCATTCTCGGGACTGGATTCGATGGAGGCTGCAGAAGTGGGCGGCTGGAAATTCTGGTGGAGGTACTCCGCTGCAAACCCGTGCCTGCACTGGAAGGTCGAATTCCACGAGACGGGGTAACGTATCGTGGTTGGGACGTCGAGGTGCGAAGACGTCCGGATGGAAGTTTGGCACCTGTTCTTGGAGTAGGTCGACTGGTTACGGAGCTACTACGCAATGTCAGGGAAGAGTCCCGCCCTGCGACCTCCCGGTTGTTGCTGGATTTCCGCACCGCGGAAGATCTCCTGAGATTCGCTTCACCGGATCGTGTTCCAACCTTTGAACGTGAAAGGGTATTAGGTGGTCGAGAATGGGTCCCGGACAAAGCCATGCCGGTCGATGAAGTCTGCCCATTGGTTGGATTACCGGGTGAAGATCTGCCGGGTCGGTGGGCCGAAGAGCGTCCGTTTTGTTGATGCAGGATTTTTTGAGAGACCCTTGTGGATTGTGTGGGTAATTTTGGCCGGTAGACGGGTAAGACATTCAAGGATCGACGCCCATTGCCAACCAATCGAACGCTTTCAGCGTCCTCCACCTCCTTGAGGGGCACACGCTGAATCTCCTGCGTATTGCCCGCCGCTATTCTTTTAGGGGTGATCCCATTGTTGATAACGACATGATTGTTCTCAGTGTTGTAATTATTGATAATGGTGGTCTGGTTGTACACTTCCCTTTTTTTATCTCGATGCATTCTATGTCGCCCCACGTGGTGATGGGTGAAGTAGTGCCGCGGCACGAAGGCGTAGTGGTCATGCATCAATCCAAATCCAAATCCAACGGACACGCGAGAGCCGCGATACGTCAGGCCAAAGCCAGTACGGTAATGGGCAGCCGGAGGCAGAGGAGCCCAGCCACAATAGGCGTCCGAGTAACGCCAGGTCACCCATGACGGCCCCCAAACGGTATCCGGCACCCAGACCCAACCGTAATCAGAACGCCGAGTCCATCGACCATAGTGAAACGGAGCCCATCCCCACGTGTAGTAAGAGTGCCAATACCATCCGTGATCGCTGTATACCCAGCGTCCGTTGTCCGTGTAGGGACGCCAATGTGTGTTAGTCACTCCAACGGTCGGGCGCCAACACCATCCATGGCCACTGAGGTGGACCCATGTTCCGTAAGGAGCCAGCTGCTCATGAAAATATTCCCGTGTGATCACACGGGTCTCCCGGGAAGTCACCATGGGTGGAGGTTCCACTGAGGATGAAGAACTCTGCCCGGCATACACCGGTTCGGTCACTGCAGCAACGGGTATCCTGGTGTCTGGGGCTTCACCCACTGCTGGTGTCGATAAAACGTCATTCCCGGAGACATCGGCCTGGGATGAAGGGGCGGCAACTGGGAGATCAAGTCCAGTTGAAGCGACATGGGATCCGGAGGCTAGGACCGTATCGCGCTTGATCATCGCTTGAAGAATGTCTTCACTCAAACCGATATCCTGAAGATACACAATTTGATCGGCGCTCAACCTGAAAGGGTAGACGGTCGATTCAACAAAGGATATGACAACTTCTTCCCCCACCATGGATTCATGTAATTTGACCACCTCCGTTGCCGCAGGACTGAGCTTGGCGCGATCAGGCAATTGAACGATTAGGGAGGCTTTCTCCCCGGCTGGAGGTAAGTAAGCCGGATCCGGAGTCTTATTCGTAGTGACAACCTCTCGCACCACGACTGGACCACTTAGGTGCTTGGGACTTGGATGACTCCGACTTTGGCATCCGGTCAGACTTGGTATCAGGATGAGGCAGGTTAAAAGCGACAGTCGAAGCGAGTGATTCAAATTAAACATGATCATCTTTAAGGTAAATGGTTATGTTTTTAGTTTTATGTGATGCTGGGTCAAATCTTATTTCGACCTTTCGGTGGCGAATATCGTTGATCCATGCTCCATTTAATATCCTAAGCGATACCCCTCCCTTAAAAGGGACATTTTTTTTCCTCAGAGGATTCATGCAATCACCAAGTGCCAAAAAACAATTCCACCATCGCGATCATTCGTAACTCATTCAATAAACACGAATATCATGCCAGTTCCAAACGCAAAGAGAAGCATGAAATAGACTTACCAGCGATACCCCAAAGTCAATTCTCTCAATTACAGGATTCCGACCATGCACCCGATGATCACCAAAAGGTGTGTTTACGCTTACTTGATTCTATGGCAGGATTCGACATAGGCATGCAGATCGAGTTTGAATCCATACCGGCCATCTTATCAGAAAATGAACTCAAGGACCTTCGCCGCGCCAGATTGATGCTCGAGCAATCCAGCTTGGCATCCCGGCTCACCAAAGCGGTTGGAGGTCCCATCGATGAACTTTTCAGTCGCATGCCTCTCGGCTTGAGTGGCATGATTCACCGCGCCGCCGGAACGGCCCTGTCAAAGGCGGCCCACGTGGCCACCTGGACCATGCACAACCACAGAGGTAAGCCAGCCTCAAACGGTTTCCACCAGTGCGCATTGATGCTTTCAGGAGGATTAGGAGGTTCGCTTGGACTGGCAACGCTGACCTGGGAACTTCCATTCTCGACAGTTCTCATGCTCAGATCCATTGCAGATATTGCTCGAAGCGAGGGACACTCACTTCGAGATGCATCAACCCGCATGGCCTGCCTTGAGGTGTTCGCCTATGAGGGCGGTGGTAAAGCTGAGGAGCGGTCTGAAAAACATTACTGGGCAGTTCGAATGGCCCTCGCTAAGGCGGTATCAGAAGCGGCAGCCTATGCCGCCTCCGCGAAGACAGTCAACCAATCGTTGCCAGCCTTGAGCCGCCTGGTAAGTGCCATTGCCTCACGTTTCGGCGTCATGGTTTCAGAACATTTTGCTGCAAAGTCCATTCCCCTGCTTGGCGCTCTTGGAGGCATGGGGATCAATCTGATTTTTGTTCAACATTTTCAAAACATTGCCCGCGCTCATTTCATCATCAGGAGACTTGAAAAGAAACATGGCAATGCAACCATTCAGGAACTTTACCAGTCCGTAGCTCTTCCTTTCAATCCACGTTGAATCACATCCGTGGGAACGTGCCCATGCGATGTTGAAACTAGTTAGAGTCTGGCGGGTTGGGAAGGTATTCGCGTACCACCCTGGCTGCACGATCAAAGGCTCCTGGCTTTCCCATGCTCTCTATCAGTTGCTCCAATGCCTTTCGAGTGTCCTGACGCAATGAGGGATGTGTCAGGAATTCCAGTGCCAAGGCACTGATGTTTTCCGGTGTGGCTCGGGATTGAATCAATTCGGGATACACCAAGCGATTGAGAAGCAGGTTTGGCATGGCAATGTATTTCACCTGAATCAAGATACGAGCCAAGCAATACGTAAGATATGAAAGACGATAAAAAACAATGGTCGGGACGCCATGATAACCGCACTCACGGGTAACGGTTCCGGAGCATGCCAAAGTGAGACAGGCCTCTGCAAGTGCCTCGGATAAACCACCGGTTCGAATCTGAACTGAGTGTCCCTCCGGCAACAACCCTTGCGCCGCATTTGCTTGCTCATCATCAGCTAGAATCATAAGGAAACGACAGTCGAGCCTCTCCTCAATCATTGCCATTGTCCGGGTCATCACGGGAATATGGCGATTCAACTCCTGCCGTCGGCTACCGGGCAGCAACAATACCAGCGGCCTTTTAGTGGTTACAACTTCTGTCGCCCTGAAAACACTTCGATATTTGTCTGCCATAGGGTCCCCAACAAACTCAACACGCAAGAAAGGAGCACGCATGGCATACCAGGGCTTCTCGAAAGGAAACAAGCTGAGAACGCAATCCACGCTGCGAGAGAGGGCGAAAACCCGCGTTGCACGAGAGGCCCAAACTTGAGGAGACACGTAATACACAATACGGGGTTTCCATGCTGAGGCCTTATTGAATTGATTGCAGGATGAAAGCTTACGAACAGCTTCGGCAAACCGCAGGTTGAAACCGGCATAATCAACCAGAATGATCAGGTCGGGTCGACGCGCTCCAGCAAGCTCCAGCAGCATGCGGAAAATAGCTCTGAAACGAAAATAATGCCGGGCGACCTCGACCAGTCCAAAGACAGAGTGACGGGTCATGTCTTCAATGAGTTCAACACCTGCATCCCGCATCCTCACGCCCCCTACCCCAAAAAATTCCAATCGATTCGAATGCCGACACTCAGCTCTCAATGCATGCACCAAGCCAGCTGCCATGCTATCACCACTGGGTTCGCCGGCGAGCACCATGACACGATGACATGGCAAATCGCTGGAAAAGGTAACAGAATGCGACCCTGTTGATGCCTCCTGATCGCTCATGAACGAATGATCACGCAAATAAGGCCAACGATGCGAGGCATCAAAGACACCTCGCTTGAGATCCCTTCAACCCCTTGGGTGAAATTTCTGGTGCACATCTTTAAGTTTCTCACGGGCCACGTGCGTGTATATCTCAGTCGTGGCAATGCTGGCATGCCCAAGCATTTCCTGGATCACCCGCAAGTCCGCGCCATGCTCGAGCAAGTGAGTAGCAAAGCTATGACGCAACATGTGCGGCGTCAATGCCCGTTCGATACCAGAACGACGCGCCCTGTTACGAATTCGCAACCACATGGTTGACCGGGCGAACCCCATACCACGACGGGTAAGGAATACATTAGCCGGGGTTTTGGGATTTACCAATGCCGGTCGAGCAGCTTGAAGATAATACCGCATCGCTTCCATTGCTTTTCGACCTATGGGAACAACCCGCTCCTTATTACCCTTTCCAATCACCTGTAAAAATCCAGCATCAAGGTGGAGTTGTTCAAGGCGCAGGCCACACAATTCCGAGATACGCAAGCCCGAGGCGTAAGCCAACTCCAAAACGGCCTGATCGCAGATACGAGCGGGTGTTTCGGGATCCTCCGCCTGCAGCAATTGCTCCACTTCATTCAAGGCAAGGCTCTTCGGAAGACGTTTCCATCTGCGCGGCAGACTGAGGTGTTCGGCGGGATTAGCAGGAAGAAATTGCTCCCTTTCACAAAAGTTGAAGAAGGCCCTTAATGCAGCAATTTCCAGGTAAAGGGTCTCAATACTCAATCGGCTGTGCTTACCTTGTGGCCTTGCTACCATCCTGTTTTGTTCGTGATGCAAAAACGAGGTCAGGACATTCAAATCGACCAAAACCCAATCGGTGATACTCGCAGTCCCTGTTGCCCAACGCATGAAACGCTGAAGCACTCCAGCATAGGTCTCCTGTGTGCAAACCGCTAGGCCACGCTCCTGCCTGAGGTACTGAAGAAAATCATCGATCAAGGCATCCATTCAAGTTCCTTCGTCAGGATGCCGGAAGCACCCCTGCATTGGCAAACCGGAATTGTTAGATTTCAAATTTGATATTTTGAGCTTAAACGCGCAGGCTGGAATACAGGATAGGACTTGTAAGCAGCCAATATTTCCCATGCGGACACTTTATACTTACCTAACGAAGCAAATACTCGCGACCACGATTTTGAGCGTGGCCGTATTTGCCTTCGTATTGCTCCTAGGGAACATCATGAAGGAAATCCTGGCACTTTTGATCAATGGACAAGCCTCCTTTACCTTGGTTGGCAAAGCCTTTCTTCTTTTGGTCCCTTTCGTGATGGTATTTGCCCTGCCAATGGGAATGCTAACGGCAAGTTTACTACTTTTTGGACGTCTCAGTGCTGATCAGGAGCTGACTGCCATGCGCGCCGGAGGTATCAGTCTGGCTTCATTGTCTGCACCCATCATTATTATAAGCATGGTGATGAGCATGTTATGCGCGTGGATCAACCTAGATCTCGCCCCTTATTGTCGCGCTACATACAAGGACCTCATTCGACAGGTTGACGTGGGAACATTGACCGATCTACTTCAGCCAGGCATCCCCATGACAGATATTCCGGGCCAGATGATTCATATCGAGGGAAGAAGGGCAGCTGGCGACATTGTCCTGCTGGAAAATATCCATTATATCCAATACGAAGGAAAGTATCCTGTGCGCGAGGTCCTGGCTCCGGGGGGAACATTGGAATCCAACGATAGTGCCAATCAGATTTTTCTGACCATGACAAACTGCACCGTTTTCTATCGTAACAACCGTGCATCTCCCATCACCACCCCCAGTTCAAACGAACTGGACAGCACCGCCTGGACTCTGATTAAAATTCCGGATTGGGCCCCACCGCCCTTTACCATTGAGCGTCATGCTGCAACCTTGCGAAAGCCAAAACTCCATCACATGAGTTTTCGCCAGCTCAAAACAGAAATGAAGGAACGCATGGCGCTCGTAAATGAAATGCGCGCCCTTCCCTCCTTTAATATTGCAAACATGCGAACGGAACTCGAGGAAAGCATTCGTAAACCTTTTGATCCCATCACACCCGTTAAGGTTCAGATGCATCGTCAATTTGCGTTTTCCTATGCTTGTTTTGCATTCACGCTTGTTGGCATTCCGCTGGGTATTCAGGCACATCGGCGTGAGACCAGTACTGGCATTGCAATGGCACTCATACTCGTCGCGTTGTATTATGGATTCATCGTGCTGGCCAATGCCCTTGAAGACCAAAGTCAATGGTTCCCCCATCTCATCATGTGGTTACCTAACTTTTTATTTCAATCCATCGGTTGCGTGCTGATGTGGAGGGCTAACAGGGGAATCTGATACACGCGCATGCAGAGCCATCCAGCGTGCATAATCCTCGGGAGTATCCAAATCGCTTAGAATGCATTCATTCGGATATTCCCATTCATAAACATCGTTGCGGAATTCTTCTAGCAGGCCCCTGAGTCCTACATTTTCGTAATTCCTCTCAATATGAACCTTATAGGAGGCGGCAACATAAAGAGGGTGTCCCCGTTTGCCTTGACAGACAGGAACCAGAATGCGAGTCCGCATGGACCTTACCTTCTCCAGCATCAGATGAATCATGCCTGCGGTGATCCCTGGCTGATCACCCAGGCAAAACAGGAAACCATTCGTCTCAGAATCGGTCTTTTCAAGGCCACAACGCACAGAGGAAAGCATGCCTCCATCAAGATGATGCTTGTTGTGAACCTCTGTTGCCCCGGCGGTCTCCACCAGTGGACCGATCCGCTCGCGATCACTTCCGGTGACAACCAGGCATCGATCAACCCCGCCCAGGATAACTTCTCTGGTAACATGCTCTATAAGGGTAAGCGCCCCCATTGGCAGGAGCATTTTCTGACATCCCATGCGACGCGCAGAACCGGCTGCTAGAATAATGGCACTGATTTTCATTTGGAAAAGTTCATGGCATGCGCGTCCAAAACACCTTTTCGTCTGTGAGTCACCATCTGGGCAACAATACTGAGTGCGATTTCCTCCACGCTGACAGAACCGACGTCCACGCCTACAGGGCAAACGACACGCTCCAGCTCCTGTTCCGTTGCCAAACCTTTTTCCAACAAGTTTTTTCGTATGATAAGACTTTTTCTACGACTGCCGATCATCCCAATAAAGGCTGCCGGTTTTTGCACACAAGCGGCCAAAGATTCGGCATCGTGTCGGTGTCCTCGAGTGACGATCAACACATAAGTTTGTTCCCCTATCGGCCACTCAGAAATCACCTTCGGAATATGGTCACAGCGAACCTCATCAGCCCCAGGTAAAAGGTCCAGGGAAACCAATCCGGGACGATCGTCGATCACCACCACCCTGAAATGAAGCCATGCGGCCAATTTCGACACCGCCTTGCCAATGTGACCCGCCCCAGCAATAAGCAATTCAGGTGCTGAAACCCGAGGTTCAACAAAAACCAAGGGAGCATCCGCGATATTCGGGGCCCCCAGAAGGCCGACCTTTCCAAGACGAAAGAGGGAAGCCAGATCGTCCATACTTTCGGTCATTTCGAACAATTTGAACTTGTCCTCCGACAGCCATTCGGTGCGACATAGAATGCCTTCATCACGTGAGATATGCGTAAGTAGGACGCCACCAACTTGCCTTTTTTCGGCCTCCATCAAATCTTTGAATGGTGCCAAAAAAAGTGCCTCGGAGGGTTGAATGAGTATGGTTGCCTGCCCACCGCAGATTAATCCATCGTCCCATCCGCTTATTTCATCAAGTTTCAGGTGAAAAATCGTGCATTTCCCCGCATCCATTGCACAAAAGGCCCTTCGTCTAGCCTCGGCCTCAAGGCATCCTCCCCCCAAGGTACCATGAACTGTTCCGTTCGGCTCGAATATGGCGTGCGCTCCGGTTTTTTGAGGAGTGGAACCTACCGCACGGACCAGTGTCGCCATGACAAAAGGTGTCCCGGATTCCATCAACTGGATGGATTTTCTGTAAATTTCCAAAAAATTCATTTTACCCTTATCAAGAAGAATGCAGCATCCTAGACAAAGGATTCAATGTTGCACAATGGGAATCGAATCCGGCAAAGTCGGGTTTCTAGATAAAATGAGATTAACCGATACATTAAAGGTCCTGCACCTTGTTGGAGACCGTGAGGACGCCGGAGGTGTCCTTTCCGTTCTCCGCAACCTGCAATCGGTGACACAGGCGAATGAGGTGCAGCACTGCGTTTGGGTCAAAGATGGATACAGGGAGACACGCTCACCATCGTTGGATTATCGCTACAGCAAATCCGTGGTGGCTGAATCGACAAACCACCTCAAGCTTTTTGCTCAAGCAATACCAGCCTACAGGGAACTCCGGAGTTTGATTCAAAAGGAGCCTTTTGACATCCTGCATGCACATTCAAGGGGAACATTGCTCGTTGCGATACTGGCGGCGCGACGCATGCATCGTCCGGTCGTTTTCACCAACCACAACTATGCCCGAAGGTGTGGACTTTACCGCTGGGCAGCCAAACAACCCCATATGCACACGGTGGTGTTGACCCCCAACATGGCCAAACATTATGGACTGGACGAGGCCATGCCTCGTTTGAAGATTATCTCGGCATGTTTCAGTCAATCACTACTTGAAACTCCGTTAATGGAATCCACTAGACGAAGGAAACATGATCCCCTTCGCCTGATTGGCGTGGGCAATGTGATAGGCTGGAAAAAATGGGATCTGCTTGCGAAAGCCTTGAACCTGATGACTCCCGAGGAGCGTGCGAGGATTCAGTGCGATATCTGGGGACCCACACCTGACTTACCTGAAGCACATCGTTTTGACAAATCACTTCGCGAACTTATTCAAGTTTCAGGGCTGACCCAACAGATCCAACTTAAAGGCCCGACACAGGATGTACAATCCAAACTCCGCCAAGCAGACTGGTTTGTCATTCCCTCGACCAACGAACCCTGCTCTGTTGCCCTCATGGAGGCTCTCGCTGTAGGCATGCCGGCATTAGTAAGTCGAAGTGGTGGCAATGTTGACCTGGTTCAAGAAGGTTGTGGACTCCACTTTAAACCGGATGATGCGGCGTCGCTTGCAGAACAGCTCAAGGCAATACTTGGAGGAACATTCGTTCCAAAAAATCCATCTGATATCAGAAATTCGGTGGATTCAAGGTCAGCCTCCCTGGTTTTTCGACAATATCGAAGCCTTTATCAAAACTTGAACAGAGATTTGACCTGAAAAGGCCATTCAGATGATAATAGAGTATCTGTCATGAATTGGAAACGATTGCGCAAGATTCCCTGGTTGGACACCCGCTCACGATTTCTTGCCGGTATTCCAAAAAACGGCAACCTGCTTGATATTGGTTCATCGGATGGTGAAACATTGAAACATTGTCATGAAATGCGACCTGACTTGTGTTATCACGCCACCGATATTGCCGGCAAACCCGAACAATACCCTGAAAACTGCCATTTCCATCGAGGAGATTTAAACGAGAAACCGCTGCCTTGGAAGGATGGTTCCCTGGACGCCATTACATGCATGCACTTGGTGGAGCATCTGGAAGACCT
>JAAZXX010000099.1 GCA_014239995.1 Verrucomicrobiia bacterium | reverse complement strand
CGTATACACACTGTCCGGAAACCTTGTCGACAGGCATCGATTCCCCACTCAGCATGGACTCGTCAACTGAGCTTTCCCCCTCCACCACAACTCCATCTGTAGGCACTTGTTCTCCGGGGGAAACTTCCACCAGGTCCCCAAGTTGCAGGGTGATCACATCAACCTCCTCAAAGCCCCCACCGGGCTGTTGCCTGCGTGCACGTTGCGGGCTCAGGCGCATCAATGACTCCAGTGTAGTGGAGGTTTGCGTGCTGATACGCGCCTCAAGCCAATGTCCCAGGCTAATCAAGGTGATCACTCCCACCGTCTCCATGAAGTACAGGTGCAGCGCCTGCCCGGTCCACCAAGCCCAGATACTGTAACCGTAAGCCGCCGATGCCCCCAAGGAAACGAGGGTGTCCATGTTGGATTTACCACGACGCAACTGAGTCCAGGCACCCCTGAAGAAACGTACACCTCCTCCACAAAAAACCAATGTGCCAAGTATGAGTGAAAGGTTCCGGTAGGCACTGAGGGCTTCCCAGTTTAAAACCCATTCGGCAAGCATCATGAACAGAAGGGCAGGTATCCCAAGCGCCAGGTTGAAACCCCAACCACTGCCTGAGATGGCACTTTGTTTCACACCCACGCGTTCCGGGTTTACCAAACGCCCCTTGAACCCGGCTTTATCCAATGCCTGCAGCAGTTCAACAGGACGCATCGGCGTGTTGTCCGTGCAGGCAACCTGCGCAAGGCCGGATTCTAGATTCAGGCGCACACGTTCAACGCCGTCCACACCCTGTAGAGCCTGAGACGCATGGCGCACGCAGTTTTGACAGGTTAAACCGTCAATGGATATGGAACATGTTCTTGCCATTTCAACTGGAAGGAACGCGACCAAACCCTTCTTGGCAGGGCCCGACAGGCCTCAGAGTCCTTGTCCAGATGCCATCCAGTCACCTGAACACGAGGACCCAGAGAGCTGAAGTCAATGAAAAGCAAGGTGCATGACAGCAGCCCAGATAGAGTGGGTCATCCTCGATATGGACTCTGACCTTGTTCCTCAATTTCGTCGTCTTCCAAAACCATCCGAACCTCAGGAGTACCAACCCAATGAACCCCAGCCTGAAGAAACGCCAGCACTTCACTCTGTCGGAGAAAAGGACCCGTTACCTTGAACTGCATTCCTTCAGGACATTGGTCTCGGAGTTTGGTAAAATCAGCCGGAAGCAAGGGCTCCGGACGAACCCCCCCGAGCAACTCGATGGTACGTACGCCGGATTCCCGGACCATCTCAATGGCTTCACGTGCTTCAGATTCAGAAAAAAGCCCCTGACAGAAAACCGCTTTCACGGGACGTGTTTCAGCTGCCTCAACCACATCCCTGAGTTCGCGAAAGAACATTTTTTGCCTTCCATCCTTGATCATGGCCGGATTGACCACCAGAGCAAACTCCTGCGCCCCCATATCTGCGGCTGCTTCTGTCTCGTATCGCTTCACATCGGCATCCATAGCGCCAAAGGGAAAACCAATGACACAGGTGACTTTGACCGGCGTCTCTTCAAGCACCATGAGCGCAGCAACAATCCTGGAGCTATGGAGTGTGACCCCATAGACACCCAACTGAGCCGCTTCCTGGCAACGCACACGTATTTCCTTCAAGCTGGCATCTGGCTTGAGAAGGGTGTAGTCAAGGTGTTTTGCCAACTCGGAGTGCTGCTCTTGCTCGCTGCTGCTCATGGTCATTTCCCCGGAAGCAATGCCGCAACCATTGATTTTTCCTCCTTCAACTCCCTGATCGTGGCATCAATCTTGGACTGGCTGAAGGCATTGATTTCCAGTCCACTGACAATCTCGAGTTTTTGCTCACAACTGCGCACCGGGAAAGAGCTGATCAAGCCTTCCTCCACCCCATAACTACCATCAGAGCAAAGGCAGACACTGTGCCAATCCCCATTCAAGGTAGGATTAATGATCGAAACAACGGTATCCACGACAGCATTGGCGGCACTGGCAGCGCTGGAAGCACCTCGAGCCTTGATAATAGCTGCACCTCGCTGCTGAACCGTGCTGAGAAAGGAATTTTCGAGCCATGCCTGGTCACTGATCACGCTTGTTACGGGTTGCCCCTGTATACGTGCTTGGGTAAAATCAGGATACTGGGTTGCGGAATGGTTACCCCAAACACCCAGATGAGTCACATCCATCACGTCCACATCGGCCTTTTTTGCCAGTTGGGATTTAGCTCGATTCTCGTCCAGTCGAGTCATGGCAAACCATCGGTCATGAGGCACCTCAGGAGCGTTGTTCATGGCGATGAGGCAATTCGTATTGCAAGGATTCCCCACAACAACCGTACGCACATCTGAAGCGGCGTTGTTCTGGATAGCCTGACCTTGCCCGGTAAATATTTTCCCGTTGATACCAAGTAAATCCTTTCTCTCCATCCCCTGTTTGCGGGGAACACTCCCCACCAGCAGGGCCCAGCTCACACTGTTAAAGCCCTGATTCAGGTCAGCCGTGGCCACAATCCCCTTGAGCAGTGGAAAGGCACCATCTTCAAGCTCCATGCAGACGCCTTGAAGTGCGGGGAGCGCGGCTTCAATCTCCAGAAGATGCAGGATCACCGGTTGTTTGGGTCCAAACATCGCTCCGGATGCGATACGAAAAAGAAGCGAATAACCTATCTGGCCTGCAGCCCCGGTCACAGCAACACGGATGGGAGGTACTTTCATCGTTGTTTTCTTTCCATTTCAATATTCAAGGTCATCGGAAGGACGTCAGTCCAGCCGCGATGGCCATTGTTATCTGTGCACCTCACCATGGCAAGCGCAACATGCCGGGAAACCATTCTCTTTCCCACGGGCCTCGCCATGAAAGCAAGCCATTCATCGCACACAGGGACAGGTCAAGACGACCCAAAGGCTTCACTGAAGAAATGGAAGTCCATGTTTGGGTGTGGTATCGGGTCCATCTTTCAAAGGCATGTTGAATGCATAGGAGGCAATGCAGGCAAGAAACTGGCACCGTTACCTTCATTGAAGCTGAAAACCAATCTCCAGAGGACCTTCTCTGATCATTCCAAGGAAGTAGAATGAGGCATGCCTGTTGAGGGGCACGGTGGGATGTGTGACATCCATTGTTTGTCCTGCCTCACCCTGCTCCATATTCCGCGATGACCGAGAATCAAAGCCTTTCAATCCAATCCATGGCTATTTGCCAGGACTCGGGCGTGCAAGCGTGGCCTACACCATCGAAAATCTCATTGCGAAAGGCTTCGGATTTTCCACAACGGTCGTAAACTCCGGCGGTCAACCTGCCTGCCTTTTCCATTCCACGCCTTGGTGAAAGTAAATCGCTTCCCCCGTTTAAGCAAAGCAATGGGCGAGGTGCAGCAAGAGCCAGGATCACCTCCAGATCACAGTATTCCATCAAGCCCGGCACAAAAAAATACAAGCCATGTCGACGTAACCCCTTCGAGGCTATTAATTCACGATAGCGCACCATGCAGGCGATGCCGACACACATCGCCGCCCTCTCCTCGAAGGCCATCAACCATTGCGCGCGAGTAGACCCCATGCTCATGCCAGCCACTGCAATCCGGTCGCCATCCACTTCATCACGTTGCTGCAGGTATCGAAAGGCAAGACGATCATCCCATACTATCCTGCCCCACAGGCTGCTTCCCTGCCAAAGAAAGTGCTTAAAAAGACTCTGTTCACCTTCCTGATCCAAATCATGGCAAGATTCGGGATCCCTGCCATTACGCTCACCAAACCCGTATGCGTCGATACAAAGCACCGAACATCCCCTCTGCAGAAAACACTCGATGGGGGGCTCAGGAGTGTGATTGTTTTCAAAAAGCTCACCCTTTCCGGTCCTATATTCCCCTCCGTGCCAATGACACCAGAGGACCGCGGGACCAGGACCCGTGCTTTGTTTGGGAAAGGCAAACCATGCCGGAATTCCCACGTTGGACCCGTTCGATAAACGGATTTTTTCCACGACTCCCAAAGGATGTTCCCGCCTTGAGAGCACCTCCCCTTGCACCCTTCCGGGCAATACGGGCAAATGCCCCAGTATGGACCCGATTTCTTCAACGACACTGACACGATGTCGTGTCCATGTGGCAAGATCGGGACTATGCGTTTCGAGGCAAAAGCGCGGTGATTTCACGGTGCATAGTATGGTTTCAGGACATCCCTCAAGGGGTTGGCATCCTGGGCGCAGAAACCCATGTGGGCATGAGGACGCCATCCCTCGGCACATCGAAACCGGCCAGACTGTTGCCCCAGTTCGACTGCCGTGTCTTCCATCTGCTGAAGATACGAATCCATGCCCTGAGTGGTGTCAAGCCAGTCCTTCTGACTCGCGTGGGCGGCAAGGGCTTGTCGCTTGACATCCATGACCCCCGTCACATCCACAAACATGCCTGGTTTAACAGGATCACCGAAAGGGTCACACAAACCGTGAGGCATGGCATGATACAAGGTCACGTCGTGTTGCACAGCGGCTTTGGAGGGATCTGTCGCATAATTGGTCATACCTCTTACGAAGGCGGCACTGACCGCAAGGCGACAGGCGTTGCTATGGTCTTCCATGTAATCCGATGGGGAGTGGATGAGGAGAATGTCCGGCACCACTTCACGAAGCACCGCCGCAAGTTTGCGCAACAGGTCATCGTTATAAAAAATTTCGAGATCATTCGTGATCGGAGCGTGCCAGGTGGCCCCCAGGATAGCCGCAGCTTCCCTTGCCTCAACTTCCCGGATCCGTGCCGTCACGCCGGCATCGTGCTGCAGACTGCCGCAACACCCGTTGGCAAGATTCATGCAGTGCAACTTCCAGCCGACTTCTTTGAGCCGGAGCAAGGTGCCAGCCATCATGAATTCAATATCATCGGGATGGGCGGCAACGGCCATTGCCGTTCCCGAAACCGCATGCGACTTCAGTTGATGTTCCATCAGGCGATTCCAACCCATCAAAGGCAAAAAAAATCTCAATCCAACTTGACAGATCGACCGATCCTGGCCGAGCGATCAGCGGCAAAAAGAATCTCATGCGAACGCATCGCATCGCTGATGTGCGTCAAGGGCATGGGCACATTTTTCCGCAAGGCGTTAAAAAAAGCCTCGAACTGGGTTTGGTAGGGATGATCGGAAACATCCCCACTATCCAGCATCTTCATGGAAAGCTCACTCCAGCGTGTCTTGTCCAGTCCCCCTAGACGCCCGCTGTGCAGTCGGTTGTCAAGGAGACTTCCTTCACTGCCGACTAAATGGGTATGAAAGTAGTATGGCTGCATGCAATCAATCACGGATGCCACCTTTCCCACACGCCCATCCTTGAACTTGAGAAGGGTAACACTGGTGGTATCATATTCATAGGCTTTGAAATCCCGGTTCCGGGAACCTGTGGAAAAACTGTGAACAGAAGCCACATCAGAGCCCATGCACAAAAGAAGGGCGTCCATGGCATGGCATCCCGCCGAGAGGAGACTGCTCCCGCCTGCATCTTTTTTTGTATTCCATCGATATTGTCCGTACCAGGGGCCAATACCGTGATAATAGTCAACTTCCCCGTAATGAATATCCCCTAATAAACCCTGATCAATAATTGACTTGGTGCTTAGGAATTGGCTTGAAAAACGGCATTCAAAACAGACACAGGACAGCACACCTGCTTCCTCGACCGCTTGCTGAATACGAACGCAATCCTTCCATGATAGAGCCATGGGTTTTTCGAGAATGATATGCTTCCCTGCCTTTGCTGCGGCAACGGCATGATCGCGATGCTGATAGGGATAACTACAAATGGAAATCACATCCAGCGAGGGATCTCGAAGCATGTCATCCAGGTTCTGATGACACTTGATAGGGCTTCCGTGTTGCGCGGTGAGAACCCCGCTATCCAGCGCCCTTGAAGAATAGACCGCAGTGAC
This sequence comes from Verrucomicrobiia bacterium, assembly GCA_014239995.1. GTDB lineage: Bacteria > Verrucomicrobiota > Verrucomicrobiia > Limisphaerales > AAA164-E04 > AAA164-E04. The sequence goes on along the minus strand of JAAZXX010000099.1, from coordinate 3,670 downwards.
CCGCGCGCTGGAACTCGCATTAATCGCCTGAATATGAGCTCCGGCGACCCAGCCGTAGCCAATGATGCCTACATTAATGGTTTTCATGTTAATCTGGCTTACGTTGCGTTGAACATACACGCAATGACAGGATATCGACAAGCACAGGCTGTATGTTCTTGGGTTCCTCAAGTGATCATGCAGGAAACCCACGCCACCAGAGGGAATGGAAACAAGGGCCACAAGCCATCCTAAATTAGGCTAGTATCCACGGGGACAAGCAGAAAACAGAGACATCATGTCCCCATAATTTGGCAAAACCATGAGCATCCAAAAAGGAATACAACCAACCCCCTCCCCTTGCCCCCATCCCGGAGGTCGCCCTCAGGACAGGGCGAAAATCAGGATCCCTGCTCCATCCAACAACCATCTACGGTGGGCATTGACTTTGAACGAAGCTCTCCACTAGGCTGTCTACGGATTTAGGAGACTTGGTCAAAGGAGCAGTAACCCATTTCCCTGCAGCTCAACAAACTTCTTCCAGATGGCAGAAACGGCATTCAAGGGGGTTTTCAGATACGTTATTATGGCGGAAAAACTATTAAATGATATCGAGATTTCGTTGCGGGAAATGTTCGACAAGGGCAAATTGGCTTATGAACGTAACAATCTGGACTATGCGGTAACTCTATTTGAATCCGTGCTGAAAAAGGAACCCGCCTTTTACGCATGTCGCGAAGCGCTGCGTGCAACCCAGTTTAAAAGACACGCAGGAAAAAAAAGTTTCTTCCGCAAGGTTCTTGGGTCTGCAGGGAGCTCACCGCAGCTTGCCAAGGCACAAATCGCACTGAGATCACAACCTGCTGATGCGATGCATTTCGCCGAAACGGTATTGAACGGCGATCCGAATAATATTGCCGCCCACAAAATCCTGGCCCATGCCGCCATGAAGCTCGAACTTGTCCAGACGGCAGTCCTCTCGCTCGAGATCGCCTTCAAGAACTTGCCGAGCGACAAGGAACTCGGAATGCGTCTCGGGGAGGCACTCATCGAAGCTCGGCAATCCTCTCGCGCAGAAAAAATCCTCAGGGACCTGTCTTCTGAACACCCCAACGATCCGGAATTACAACAGGCTTTCAAGGACGCGTCTGCCAACCACACGATGCAGGCTGGCAGATACGACACCTTGGAGGACGGTGATGGATCTTATCGGGATATTCTCAGGGACAAGCAGGAAGCAACACGGTTGGAACAGGATCAACGGCAGGTCAAAACAGATGAGGTGGCTCAAGCACTGATTGAAGACCAGCTCAGTCAGCTGGAAGCCCAGCCGAAGAATATCAAGATCCTCCAGAAGATCGCCGAACTCTATACACAGAGAAAGGAGTTGGAAAAGGCTGAAGCCTTTTACCAACGCCTCCTGGATTGTACGGAGGGGACACCTGACCCTACCATTCGGAAAGACATGGATGATCTGAAGATCCGTGCAATTGATCAGAAAATAAATGCTCTCGACCGCAATGACGCGTCCTTTGAAACCATGCTTGAGACCTTCCAGGAGGAACAAAAGACCATTGCTTTCGAAGGTTGTCGCCAGCGTGCCGAGGACTATCCCAATGATTTGGCCATCAAGTTTGAACTGGGAATGCTCCATTACGAGCGCAACGATTACAAACAGGCCATCCAATTATTTCAGAAAGCACAGGCCAACCCTCATATCCGAGTTCGGGCACTCCATCAGCTGGGGCGCTGTTTCTTCCAACGCGGTATTCTGGACCTTGCCCTACGCCCCATCCAGACAGCCATCAAGGAAAAAGAGGTCTTCGACGAACAACGAAAGGATCTTCTTTATGACTTGGGCCTGGTCTACGAGAAGATGCAGGATACAGAACAGGCTATCGAACAGTTTAAACTGATCTACGAGGCCGACATCGATTACAAAGACGTCAGCGATCGTGTAGATCGCTACTATGAAAGCCTCTGAGCAGGGAAAACCGGAGAGACCACCCCTGGCTTGGACTCGACACCTGACTTCAATTTATTTGCATTCCGCCCCGACAGGGCTATGGTCCACCAAGCATTCATGGCCTTGTCCGTCTCAACCTCTTTTGATCGACTCTTCAAGCATCGCGGTATCCTGCTGCTGTGGCTCACGTCCCCGTGGCTCTGCCTGATCCAGGCTGATGATTACACTGAGGTGCTTGACTGGACCCTCACGGGCCAATACGAACAAAGCCTCGAGGCATGTGAGGAAAAACTGGAAAACACCAGTGTCTTCAATGAGCAATGGTATTTACTGGGCATCAAGAACTGCATGCACCTGGGAAACTACAAGCGTGCCTTTGAAATCCTTCAGGACGGTCTTGAGGACCGCAAGGTCAGCGGCATCAAGCTCTACCCGGTTGGCCATGAAGTCGCGCTGTGGAACAATCAGCCTGACTTGGCCCAGGAATATCTGGATAAAAGTGCTCCTTACATCAACAGCGTCAAATGGTCCAACGTGGGTCCCGAGAATTTAGTACACCTGGGACGAGCCGCACTGAAGCTGGGGGTAGACCCGAGGGTCGTGCTTGAGTTGTTCTATGATGTCGGCATACGTGCAACGCCTCCGCTCCGAGAGGCCTATGTTGCAGCTGCCGATCTTGCTTTGATGAAGGAAGACTTTGCAGTGGCGGAATCAACCGTGCAGCGGGGGCTGGAAAACTTTCCTGAGGATGCTGACCTGCTGTTCTGCTGGGCACAGGCACTCAAGGGATCCAGCAACGAACAGATGGGGACGATGCTGAACAGGACCCTTGAAGCGAATCCTCAGCATATCGGGGCAATCCTCATGCTTGCCGATAATGCCGTGGATGCGGAAAATTACGAGACTGCTCAGGAACTCCTCAAACAAGCACAAGAAATCAATCCGAACCATGCTGGAACCTGGGCATATGAAGCGGTCATCGCGCACCTGCAGGAAGATCCGGACATGGAACTGGAAGCCCGGCATCGAGCTTTGCAAGCATGGCCAGGCAACCCGGAAGTCGATCACCTGATCGGACGTAAACTATCCCAGAAATACCGTTTCAAGGAGGGTGCCGCTTACCAGCATACAGCTCTTAAACTCGATGCCGGTTACCAGAAGGCCTCCATCCAGCTCGCCCAGGATCTTCTTCGTCTGGGAGAGGAGGAACAGGGATGGCAATTGGCCGAGGATGTGCACGCATCAGATGGTTACAACGTGACGGCATATAATCTCGTGCAGTTGAAGTCAGTCATCACCGACTTCACTACGTTACGAAACCAGAATTTTCTCATTCGCATGGCCCCTGATGAAGCAATCATATATGGCAACAGGGTCATGGAACTCCTCATGGAGGCAAAGTCCGTATTGTGCGCCAAATACAAAATCGAACTGGAGGTACCTGTCATTGTCGAAATTTTCCCAAACCAAAGTGATTTTGGTGTGCGCACCTTCGGAATGCCACACAACCCTGGTTTTCTTGGTGTTTGCTTTGGTAATGTCATTACTGCCAACAGCCCGTCCTCATCCATCGGTCGGGATACCAACTGGCAGGCAGTTCTGTGGCACGAATTCTGTCACGTGATCACCTTGAACCTGACCAAGAACAAGATGCCCCGATGGTTAAGTGAAGGCATCTCTGTTCACGAGGAGATCCAACGCGACCGTTCTTGGGGACAGCACATG
>JAAZXX010000999.1 GCA_014239995.1 Verrucomicrobiia bacterium | reverse complement strand
GTGAGCGACTGGTTCGTGAGGTCATGCGGCCACGCAAGGAAATTTCTGTTCTATCCACGGAAATGTCACTCAAAAAGTGTCTGACGATTACGGAGCAGGAGCGTTATTCACGCTATCCCCTCTGCGAGTCAGCAGATCCGGATCGTGCCCTCGGTGTGATTCATTTCAAGGAGCTTTACTCCATGCGTCACCGGCTGGCGAATGGGGAAGACCTGAAGCAAATAGCGCGACCGATCCTCCTCCTTTCAGAGACGGCCAGGCTGGAAAAAGCCCTTCGTCTTTTCCTCCGGCAAAAACGACATCTGGCGATGGTTGTGGATGAATATGGTTCCACGGTTGGTATGATCACACTTGAGGATATCCTGGAGGAATTGGTGGGAGAAATTCAAGATGAATTCGACCAGGAACAGCCCATGGTTATTCGTCATAAAGATGGAAACCATGACATCATGGGGCAACTTCCCTTGCACGAATTGGCAGAGCTCATGGAGATTTCCATTCAGGAGGAAGGCATCAATACTGTCAGTGGCTGGATGACTCACAAACTCGG
>JAAZXX010000998.1 GCA_014239995.1 Verrucomicrobiia bacterium | reverse complement strand
TCCTTCAAGGAGTAGCTGATTTGAGATTCCAGTGCTCTCATGGTTTCCCCTGGCAGATGTCACTGCTCCGTCATACTTCCTTCCATTCAAAGCAAATCAGCCTGGCAGTCACAGGAAAGGGTTATGTTTTTCCGCCTACACGGCAAAAACAGCCTTATAGATGGAAATTATTGCTGTGTCATGGATGTCCGTGAATGGCAAGCTCTGAAAAAATTTAAAATTAAACATTCCCAAGCCTATGTAAATAAAAAGCTTAACAAGCTTGTGGTTTTTCTTTTAAAGCACCAATAAAAAATTGGTATATTTTTTGCTTCACGTGATTCAGATCATAAAAGCGACTTATTAGTCACTGTAATAATAGTGGCACATTGGAAACCTGAAACAAATTATGTCCCGATCTGATCAAATGACATCCGTTCTGAATCACCTTTCGATAAGGCGCACATCGGGAGTTCTCAAGTATGCGGTTGCCTTTGTGTTTGCAACGAGCATCTTCTTTGTAGAAAGCAAATTAACAGCTCATCAGAAAGACAAGCACGAACACGGCAAGGGTA
>JAAZXX010000997.1 GCA_014239995.1 Verrucomicrobiia bacterium | reverse complement strand
ACGAAGAAGGGCTTGCTACGCTTGGGCATGAGGTTATCCTTTCTCAGCTAATTTTTTTAAAATGAAAACAAAACATTCATATTCAAAGGGGTTTACGCTGATTGAGCTGCTGGTGGTGATTGCCATCATTGCCATCTTGGCTGGAATGCTGTTGCCGGCCTTGGCCAAGGCCAAAGGCAAGGCGTTGGGTGCTAACTGTTTGAACAACCAAAAGCAATTGGGTCTGGGATTCGTGATGTTTTCTGATGACAACAAGGAGTCATCCCCCGTCGCCAGCTCCCCCAGGTTGAAGGGCGACATCATTCCCAGTGCCCCTTGGCAAGGGCCGGATAATAGAGTACGTGGCATGGGTAGGGGCGGTTTTTGGGCTGGTGCAATTCCGCCGAAAGATGGTTATTCAAAGGGAGCGAGTGCTCTTCAGAAAAAGGAGGAAGGTGCAAAGGCCGGGTTGATGGTCAGTCCGATGTGGCCGTATTGCCCCAGCGCGGGGGTGTATCACTGCCCGGGGGATCAACGGGCCAAGCAGGGGCGCAATCTGAATCTCTGGGCTTGGGT
>JAAZXX010000996.1 GCA_014239995.1 Verrucomicrobiia bacterium | reverse complement strand
AGGCGAAGATCGATCCATCTTCATGCAGTGCGGCAAGGGCGCCAGAGGTTGAGACGATGTGGGTGTAGCCCTTATCGCTCGGTGCGCCCGTCCCCCCCGACTCAGGACTTCCCAAGGCGGAAATGGAACCGTCTGCCTTGAGGGCGGCAAAGGCTCTGTTGTTTGACACGATCTTGGTGTAGCCCGTATCGCTCGGTGCGCCCGTTCCTCCCCATCCCGGACGACCCCAGGCGGAGATGGAGCCGTCCGCCTTGAGGGCGGCAAAGGCGTGACCGTTTGAATAAAGGGCCGTGTAGCCCCCATCGGAGGGGGCTTGTGTGCCCTCATATCCTTCCACCTCCCAGGAATTGGGTATCTCCCTCGGTCAAAACTCCCTCGGTCAAAACGATGTCAATGGAACCATCCCCAATTTCATATAGCAGCGAAGCCTCCAACGAGCCTCCCACATTCACTACGTCATAGGTAACGTTACCATCTCCCCGCAGTGCCCAAATATACGCTTCCCAATCAGGTCCCGTGGAAACGGGTGCGTCCACTTGGTCTTTTGAATCATGGGTC
>JAAZXX010000995.1 GCA_014239995.1 Verrucomicrobiia bacterium | reverse complement strand
GGAGCTTTTTTGCCGGCCAAGGCCGGTTCGGGCCAAAGCCGTGGAAAATAGTCGAAAAAAGAGCTATAACAGAGTTTGACACGGAGTGAAGACTCTGGTCTAGTTCCCGCCCTTTTTGAGATGTACGCAGTAGTTCAAACCGGAGGCAAACAATACAAAGTGACCGAGGGCACCACCATTGAGGTGAACCGTGTCGGTGACGAGGCTGGAAGCGCATTGACCCTTGATAACGTGTTGCTCGTGAATCAGGACGGCTCAGTGAAGATCGGCACCCCAACGGTTGAAGGAGCCAAGGTCGAGGCTGAAGTGGTCAAGCATACCCGAGGCAAAAAGCTCGTTATTTGGAAGATGAAACGACGCAAAGGGTATCGCAACAAGAACGGTCACCGTCAGGATCTTTCCCTTCTCAAGATTAACAAAATCAGCGCATAAGACATGGCACATAAGAAAGGACAAGGCAGTTCCCGCAACGGTCGCGACAGCGCAAGCCAGCGACTGGGTGTGAAGAAATTTGGCGGGCAGGCAGTGATCGCCGGTAATATTATTATTCGCCAACGCGG
>JAAZXX010000994.1:217-563 GCA_014239995.1 Verrucomicrobiia bacterium | reverse complement strand
CCCGCAAAACTCGAGGGCTTTGACATCCCCTTGCAGACCACCCCTGATGAGAACCAGTACAATGCCCCCGGGGGCTTGAAGAAAGGCAAGGGCGGCTACCATGCCTGGCAAAGCCGCGACATGAAGACCTGGGTCCATCACGGACCCGTCACCGAGGGATTCTCCAAGTGGGTGACCAGTGCCGAGTGGGTCGATGGCAAGGCCTACATCTACTACGACTTCCCCAACGACCAGGACCCGCATGTCTACGTTGATGCGGACCTGACCGACGGCGAACCCGGCCAGAACATGGGTCTTGCGGTGGCCGACCCGTCCCACGGCTCCGATGCCGGCTTCATCCGCGATC
>JAAZXX010000994.1:0-207 GCA_014239995.1 Verrucomicrobiia bacterium | reverse complement strand
CCGCGCCGGGCATGCGGTGAGCAGGAACGGGCTCAACGGATTCAAGTTCGGCCCCCCGGCTGTCGACAACCGCACCAAGCCCACCGGCAAGATTGCCACCTACAAACATCCCCACTGGATGAAGGAAGATCCCAAGCGCTTTCCCTCCAACATCGCCGAATACGAAATCCACGAACCCGAGCAGGAAGCCTACGGGGACTGGGCCGC
>JAAZXX010000993.1 GCA_014239995.1 Verrucomicrobiia bacterium | reverse complement strand
ACATCTACTCATTTTCATTCTAACAAACATAAGACATTTTATGTGCTAAGTGGTACTCTAATAATAGATATTATTGAACCAGATACAGCTGAGGTTATGTCATATGAAATCGATTCAGAAGAAACATTTGAAATTGAACAAAATGTTGCGCATCGGTTACGAGCGGTTGATGGAGGTGTTACTGTGATTGAAGTTAGTACCTATCACGATGATATCGATGTGTATAGGGTACAAGCCATCCAGCGGCCAGCTTAGCTCAGCGATAGAGCAACGGTTTTGTAAACCGTCGGTCCCCGGTTTGATCCCGGGAGCTGGCTCCATTTTTTGATACTTGTGACATTAAATACTTTAAATGTCGTCGGTACTCCCAGTCCTCGGTGTTTATGTAGGTGGTCTTATTATTGGTGGAATTATTGTCTGGCTTCACTATAATGGTAGAGAGGATTCAAACACTGTGAATCTTCAACACGTTGGACATACATCAAAAATGAAACGACTTTGGTTAATTTGGTGCCGTACTGTTGATCACCGGATAGGTAAGACAAACGACGATGAACCGCAAAT
>JAAZXX010000992.1 GCA_014239995.1 Verrucomicrobiia bacterium | reverse complement strand
TTCTTCATCCGTCTTGCCGTCGGGTTGAATTGCTCCAGATCGATTTGTTAACGAGAGGAGTTTAGATGAAATACTCTTGGTTTGCCTCCAAACGGCACATAAAGCGTTCACAATAATTTTTAGGATAAAAAAAGAGAATCCCATCAATAAAACGCCAAGGAGCTTGATGCGTCTTTTCCCAAATTGTCCTCTTTTTAACACAACTCAATTAAGTTTAAAATCAGACACACTTCACCAACAGCACGGCTGCGATTGTTGTGGGTAGGAGGTGTTTCATTTCCCTTCAGCTTTCAATTCTTGCGCTTAAAAAAATAGATACGTTTAGATGTTGTGCCATCCTTGATCGAGGACTCGACATCAACAAGTTGCCAACCATCTTTTCCAAGTTGATTGATTTTATTTGCGAATTCCTTATTTCCAAATTCATCATTATCAGGACTTGGAAAAGCGAGATGTATCCATTTATCACTTGGACTTGTTGCACCTGTGCCGAACATGACGGTCGTAGTCAGCAGCACACCTATCGCGAAAGATTTCCAGTCTAGTTTTTTCATATGCATGTAAGA
>JAAZXX010000991.1 GCA_014239995.1 Verrucomicrobiia bacterium | reverse complement strand
GTGCTTTTTCACAGCTTCGATGTTTCCAGTTTAAACCGATTCGCGAATTGAGATGTCTGGTGCTTCGGCTGTCGGCGGTTCTGATTGCGTAGCTTCAGCAACTGGTTCACCTTCCAATCCTGCTTAAGTTGCTTGGACCATTTTCTGGGGGGGGCAAAATAAGAGACCCAGCCATTGCGATTGGGACCCAGCCATCCTGGCCAAGCGACCTCTGCCAGGCTTCTCGACGAGACTGAAATGAAACCGATAACAACTGCAAAAAGTAGTGTAAGTCGCATTATTGTAAGAATACGGGTTGAAATTAGGTGGACCCTTTACTACCGACGAGTCCGAAAAAGCACCAGTATTATCAATGTCAAATTGACTCTTCTTTAAATTCAGTGACAAGATGGGTGAAGAATTGAAAGCTGAAAGCAAATGAAACACCTCCTACTCACAACAATCGCGGCTGGTTTTCCTTCTTGCACAGAGGAGACAAGCTTGGTAGCGCTTCGCTCGATCGCTTGTTGCGTTAAAAACTAAACCAACCCTCAACAATACAATACTATGAAAAAACATCGGATTACC
>JAAZXX010000990.1 GCA_014239995.1 Verrucomicrobiia bacterium | reverse complement strand
GCCCCAGTTCTCTAGCGTGTGCTTTTCCATGCCAGTCAAGCGATCAATCTGGCTGCGTAGGTTGGCGTTCTCAGAATCAACTCGATCAATTATGTTTGTAGTATTCATCTTAGTATTTCTCTCACTCACTGGGAATAGTATAGCACAAGATGCCACAGATAGCAAGACTTATTTTCATTTATTTTTCATGCTGTAAGTCATTGAGTACCAAGGGTTTACGTCGGGGGCCTAGCCCCCCGTGTCAAGCTTAAAGTGGTAGGCCGGGAGAGGATCGAACTCTCAACCAACGGCTTAAAAGGCCGCTGCTCTACCGTTGAGCTACCAGCCTATTGGCCGAGTATGTGCTTACCTGTGATGGTCACAATATCTTTCTTGTGAACAGGCAGCCCAGTCTCGACGCTTACAAAAGTCTTATTCTTATAGGGGTTATATGTAATGCGCTCAGAGCTACCATCATACGATGCGACAGCCACACGCTCACCGCTAACGTAAGCATGAACGTTCTTGCGCTTCTCTTTGATCACACGCTTGCGCCCTGCTGGCTGCACATGGAATGTCGCATCCTGTAAG
>JAAZXX010000098.1:9303-9615 GCA_014239995.1 Verrucomicrobiia bacterium | reverse complement strand
CCAGACTGCAGAAACCCCAGGCCCACGCGGTTTGTGGCTCTCGTCCTCTCGACATGCTCATCATCCTTTAAAGCGGCCATTGCGCCTGCTTGGGCAATACCATTCACATTAAAAGGCTGTCTCACTTTTTCCATGGATTGAATCAGATCTGTATGACCAATGCCATACCCTATGCGCAAACCAGCCAATCCATGAATCTTTGAAAAAGTTCGCATCAGCAGAAGATTTGGTTTGGATGCATCACGAATGTAAGGAAGCAACTCCGTTGGACTTTCCAGGAATTCAAAATATGCCTCATCCATCACAATCAGG
>JAAZXX010000098.1:0-9293 GCA_014239995.1 Verrucomicrobiia bacterium | reverse complement strand
ATTTAGAAAGGAAAGAATTTCATCGGTAGACGCAAGTGTTCCAGTAGGATTGTTGGGGTTGGCAACAAAAACAGCCTTGGTCTTGGAGTCAATGGCAGATGCCATCGACTCCAGGTCATGAGCATGATTCACAGCAGGAATGGTACGCGTGCTGGCACCGAACATAGAGGCAACAATAGGGTAGATGGCAAAACAATACTGTGAAACGACAACATTCGATTCCCCATCAAAAAACAAGTGACCTATCCATTCGATTAATTCATTAGAACCATTACTGAAAATAAGGGACTCCGGAGCGATATTCAGCCGTTCTGAAAGGTTTTTTTTCAAGTAGTAGGCACTACCATCCGGATATAGATGAACTTTGTGAATGGCCTCCTCCATAGCCTTGATCGCATTCGCTGAAGGTCCCAAAGGGTTTTCGTTCGAGGCCATTTTGACAACCTGGGAGAAAGGAATATTTAATTCTCGAGCCACCTCTTCAATGGGACGACCAGGCTGGTAGATAGATAGGCTTCCGAGATGCTTATGGATAGGAACTTTCAACGTTTTCATGGATAACAGAAAATTTACCGCAAAGTACGGTCAACAATGTCATGAATATGGACGTGATTGCTTACCAAATCCCTGATAAGGGCAATTTTGGCAGCATCCCCTGGGCGTGTCTTGACGATTAAATCATGCACCGAGGACGCAACCTGATAGCTGTCGCGGTGTGTCATCATCACGGGATACGGCATCCGACGGATTATTTGCAAGACGCGGGTAGAAGGTGTCATTTCGTCGGTTAGCACGATACCTGCAAGTTTGGTTGGAAGCCCGGTTTCACATGTGGAAGCAGCCGTCTCAATCAGGTCTTCCCGATCTGCCGGAAGGATAATTAATGCCCCGGGACGAAAAAACTGCCTGGCATTTCTTGCACTCATAGCAGCTACCACGACGCTGTCGACAATGTTGTGCTCCTGGTTGGAATCATTGAGCATATCCGCTTTGAGACCATCACGAATCAGTTCAATCGTGGGGCTTGAAAGTATGCGCTGATGTGGAATCACACCCAAAAGATGCAAACCCTTTCTTTCCAGACCTTTCTTGGCGAATTCGGTCACGTAATCTACCTTGTCCTGTCGCACTTTGTTGAGTATCACACCTATAATTTCGACTCCATCTTTTTCAAAAAGAGCCTGGTTAAGTGCAATTTCGTCGATCGGTCGCCCGATTCCTCCCTGCGTCACCAGGACCACCTTTGCATGCAGTATTTTTGCAACTCTCGCGTTAGAAAGGTCGAATACGGATCCCACTCCGGCGTGCCCGGTTCCCTCACAGAGTACAAAATCCTTCTCCCAGGCGACACGGTCAAAGGCTTTTTCGACGCGTTGTATCAGTTGATCATTATTGGATGATTTCAGATAGTTCCTGGTAAAATCAGAAGCGACCGCAATGGGGCTCATTTCCGGTAAAGGACAGTTGAGGCTGTAGACCTTATCCATCAGAAATGAGTCTTCATCAATCTTATGGTCAGCAACATCGACAAAACGTTGACCAACGGGCTTGATGTATCCAATACGTGGGTAATATTTCCTGAGAGCAGAGAGCAATCCAAGGGAGGTCGTCGTCTTGCCATCGTTCTGACGGGTTGCCGCGATGAACACCCTTGGAGTGACAATATTTTTCATATCTCTCTTGGTAAAAAACAGATATCAGAACGTTTCAGGATCGCCGGGAAGCGTTTCTCCAGCGCCTGGGAAAAGAGCGGAATATTCAATGGATTGTAAACCCACAATAGCTGCCACTCCGAGGATATCGTGGGCACTGGAACCCCTGGAAACATCTGCTGCTGGTCGATCCAATCCCAAAAGAATCTGGCCATACGCATTTGCGCGCGCAATGTGTTTCAGAAGTTTACTTGCTATGTTTCCGGCGTTTAGATCTGGAAAAATAAGAACGTTTGCATTTCCGGCAACATGCGATCCAAGTGCCTTGAGTCGCGCCACATCTGGCACAAGCGCAGCATCCACCTGAATTTCGCCATCAAAATCGGCTTCCAATCCAGAATCGTATGCTTTTTTTGATGCACATTCAGTAGCAGCCCTGATTTTGACAATACTGGGATGATCTGCACTTCCCTTGGTAGAATAAGAAAGCATTGCCACGCGGGGTCGACTCCCAAACAAATGCTTTGCAAGGTTTGCGGATGATACGGCAATATCAGCCAACTGCTCTGCATTTGGATCTGGGATGACCCCACAATCCGCAAAAAGCAATACACCCTTTTCACCAAAACGCGTATCCTCCACTTCCATGACCATGCAACTTGAGGCAGTCGAGATATTAGGAGCCACCTTGATAATCCTGAAAAGGGGACGTAATACACTACCGGAATATTCGGATGTGCCCGAAATAATCCCATCGGCCTGATGCATGGCTACCATCATCGAGCCAAAATAATTAGGCTGAAGCATGGTATCTCGAGCTTCCTCCTCCTTCATCCCCTTGTCTTGTCTCAATTTGAGGTAACGCTTGGTGAAATTTTCAAGATCCTCACTGGTTTCGGGATTGATGACGCGGATACCATCCATGGACAAACCCAGTTCCAACGAAGATTCCTTGATCCTTGTACGCTCTCCAAGAAGTATCGGAACTCCCAAACGTAAGGCCGAAAACTGGCGAGCGGCCTGCAGCACACGGGGCTCATTTCCTTCCGGAAAAACAATCCGCTTTGGATGACGTTGTAGTTTCTCAATGATGCTCCCTATAAAGCGCATGCACCATGAGTAACGAATTCCCACTAAATCTTCAACTCGCAAGGTGGCACAACGTTTATTAATAGCGGCCAGGAATGCCGCGGGATGCAAGTAAGCGTTGGTAAAGCGCAAAAGTAGCATCCACCATTGTGTCAACACTGTATCGCTGCTTAACCCATTTTTTTCCAGCTACCCCAAGCCTCTTCCGCAAGCAGGCATCTTCACCCAGGCTAATCAAGGCATCGACCAATTCCGAGACATTGCCGGAGTTGACCAGAAAACCGGTTTTCCCCGGGATACAAACCTCTGGTGCCCCATCCAAGGAAACCGCCACGACAGGTTTACCAGCAGCCATGGCTTGTGGCAGCGCCCTGGGAAGCCCTTCCCGCAGGGAAAGATGCACGAGGACATCCACCAACCCGACGAGTGAAGGAACCTCTTCGGGTGGAACCAAGCCGGTGAAAACAACCTTATCCCTCATCCCCATGGCGCATAAACGTTGTTCAAAAACATCCCTGAGCGGCCCGCCACCGATCAAGAGTAACTTTAGTTGAGGAATTTTTTCAATGATCCTGGGGAGAGCCTCGAAAAGGGTATCATGTCCTTTCAAGTCGAATAGACGCGCAATTTTGCCAACGACGAAATCGTTGTCCTTGAGGCCATACTTGGATCGAAGTTCACTCGAAGTTTCCGCACCCAGAAACGGTTCCAGATTAAATCCACTGTAGATTGTGGAATACTGATTAGGTTCGCCTATGCCTGCATCAAGATACTGCCGACACATAGCCTCTGCCACACCAACGAAATGATTTGTTGCCTTCCCTGCCCAACGCTCTGCCCCGAGAAATAGACAGTTCGAAAAGGTTCCCTGAAAGCTTCCAAAAGAAGGTCCATGAATGGAGTGGATAATAAGCGGGATACGTGCGGCTTTTGCCGCAAGGCGACCGACAATCCCAGCTTTTCCGCTGTGAGTATGAACAAGTGTGGGACGGGTGGACTGGAATCGTCGCTTCAATTGCCGGTAAGCAAGCCAGTCATGCCAAGGGGAAGGACGCCTGATTAAGTGGGGTTCCTCGATGAAAAGTCCAGGAATGGACTCCACACGGGACTGAAGTGAGCCCTCGGGCATGGAAGGATCTGTAGGCCCCGAGATGAGCTCCACTTGCACTCCTTTTTTTTGTTGAAGACCAAGAACAGTGGAAATGGTGTTCTCCTGGGCCCCTCCAATAATCAGCCGAGTGATGACGTGTGAGGCATACATGCTCCTCAATAAGGCAGGAAGACTTACTCGCCTTGCAGTTTTGCCATGAATTCGGTCACTTTCTCATATTCCGGTGTCCCCTTTGGTGCGATACCCAGGTAGGCACTAAAGTGCTTGATTGCCTCTTCCTGGCGGCCTTGAAGACGTGCAATTTCAGCCAAGCCATAATGGATGACATGGCTCTCTCGTTCGACGGCATTCTCGAGACTTGTGTAATCCTTCAAGGCTTGTTCAAGTTCCTTTAGCTGGAGATAACAGATGGCTCGATTTTGAAGCGCGATGAGGTTGGAAGCATTTCGCGAAAGCGCATCATCCAGCGTCTTGATAGCATCGTTAAACAATCCTGCCCGCATTTGTGAGATAGCCATGGTTTGGCGCGCACTTCCTGAATCTGGATTCAGCAAAAGATGACTTTGACACATCCCAACGGCTTCCGCGTATCGTTCGGTAAAAAAGTAAACTTGGGAAAGAGTCTCTACAATACGCTCGGATTTTGGAAACTCATCTCTTGCTTTCAAAAGCAATCCTTCCGCAATTTGAAATTCTTTCTTCCCTTCTTCCTGATTATTGGCTGCAAATTGCTTATTTCCAAATCCATAATGCCCAAGCGCTGTCAAACGGGTTACTTCAGCCTTCTGGGCACTATCCATGGAGAATTCGACTTCGTCCAACTGCGTTAGGCTTTCAAGCAATTCCTTTGGAAAACCTAGGCTCAGCAGTGTATTCGCTTTTGCCAACCAGTAAAGGACCTCATTGGGGTTCAATTCAATGGCCCTTGAGAACCTCGATGCAGCTTGGCGAAAATTTCCACCTGCAAAAAACTGGGCACCCAGTTCATATTGGAAACGCGGTTCATCAAATTCTCCGTTGATCTGAATAATACGATCAATAGAGCGAAATTTGTTAATTAACACCTTCAGTTTGGCCTCGTCAATGAGTGTTACCAGTTCCTCGTTTGACAGAAGGACATTGGCCTGCAGGTTCAAGGATGGTGATTCAATTTCGCTTGCATAAGCTGAAGCCTGCTTGAAGGCATGCTTTGCCTCCTCAAGTTTTCCATGCCGTTGGAGAATGACTCCCCAATTATTCCTTTCCATGCCAGCAATCGCCCCAAGGGCTAGACAGAGTGGAACATCAGCAGTAATACCTGTCCTTAAGTCGCTGAATTCCTCGTCAAAAGTTTCCCAAAAAGTCAAACCAGCGTTCAATTCCTGATCAAGCATGGCTGGAGGGTAGATCCTGGCATCACCCGCCGTGTAAGCCTCCATACGCAAGGTGAAACCCTGAGATTTGGGATAGAGGTATTCGAAGTAAAACCCAAAGCTCGATTGAAGATAAAAGATAGGGTAATTCTCATAGACATTCGCAATGACGTTCATCACGGATCCCAGATTGATGCTTTTAGGGATCTTGTCACTGCCGACAATCTGGCTCCAATGATCAACGATCTGTCCACGAATCCATGCCTGATAGAAAGGTGTATCTAACGCTGAGGTATCAACGATCGTATACTGAGAATCCACATGTCCCTTGGACTGGAACAATCCAAATTTGACAATGAGTGACCGAATAGGGTCATCGGCCAACAATATTCCCCTATCACCACCTTTCTGAGGGAGTTCCCGAATCACTGCTTGGGCAAATCGTGCAAACAGATCACTGTTGGTCAGTCGAATGGATTGCCAGTTTTTCACCACCAAGCACAGCGGGCACAAAACACTTGAGAGGATCACCAGGACCATGCAAGCCCTACCTACAAGTTGATTACCACCGCCACCACGGTGGCGTCGGGACTTACTTCGAGCAGGAGGCTGGCTGAATATCAGCAGTGCATATCCAGAGTAGTAGCCGATTGCCAAGGCTCCGAGATAGTAAAAAGAGAGGTAGGGGATACCTTGGCCAGTAACGCGAGGACTGAATGGCGGGTCGAAGGCAATCCACAGGCATGCTCCCAGGAACACCATGTGGATCAATCGGAACATGAAATTCGTTAACATGGCTCCCGCAGCACTGGTATCACCAAAGGAAGATGGCCAACGAACGCCCATCGCCATGACAGGTACGATGGACGTTAATGAAAGCACAATGACCACACTCGGTGTAAATCCCGTTAAAACGGCTTTCTGGCTTCCCAATTGGAGCTTGAGGTAGTCCAGAAGGCCTCCCGACTCCGGGTATTGGGAAACGATGACAATGGGCAGAACCGCATATAAACTCATACCCAAAAGGCCCAATGCTGCAGATTTGAGCAACAGTTTACCCTGAAAAAAAGAAATTCCCATGATCCAGATTAAGGCGCCCAAAAAGAGCGGAAAATATGGAATCATGGCCCAGTTGTTGGTGATGGAAAGCCCGTATACAAAAGCCATTCGCATCAGCCATTTCTCATTTTCGCTGATGCGATATTCCAAGAGACATCGAATCAAGTAAGAAAACATCAACAAATCAATCATCTCACCAGTAATTGCGGTGGCGTGTTCCCAAAATGTCAGTTGCAACCCACAGATCATCGCAGCAAATAACGGGGGAACCCATGAGGTTCCCAGGCTGAGCAATGAAAAATCGCTTTGTTCACGCACCCGCTGGTCACGAGTACGATCATGCGGGAGCAAGGCCACGCTTCGGGACAGGTTAAAAAGCGTGAGCGAGGCAAGAAGCGCAGCGAAGGTATTCATGCCAGCGAATTGCATCGATGGCGGCAGGTAAGAAAAGGGAAGCGTAAGCAAATAAAATACCGGTGCATTGACCATGGGCGACCAATCCCATCCCGTGATTTTACTGACAACCGTGAGGCTTGTCAGCGTCACTGAATGGCTCTTGGTTAGGAAATAAAATGCAAAGGCGAGCAACCCTATGATCCAAGGAAGCTTGCTTTGTACATAACCAGTCTGCGCTGATTCGGATTGGTCCATAACGGCTATGGCAATAAGAAGAGACCAAGTGACTGCTCTTGGCAAGGCTATCTTGCATCAATGAATGCCATTTTTCTTCTTGCGAATCAATCGATCGGACATCCGAGACATTTTAAAAACATCACAAACGCCACTTAAATTTGCCACGATCAGGCAGATTACAGCTTGTAGAGAGCCATTTTAAAGAAGATCAAAAGACAGGAAATCCACCCTCATTCACTGACGATGATCCGATCAAAACCTTTTTTTCGAAAGTTTCTTCACCTGGAGATCCTTGGCCAAAGCATTGAAGTATGACGTGATGGAAATATCTATACGAAATCTCCTGATGTCTGTGAAGTTCCTCACAAGACCATTCAGTAATAGAGAAACCAGTGGGCGTTGGAATCATTCCCTTTCCACGACTTGGTTGCTTTACTTCTCAGCAAGATCAAGAAAGCTCAAAAATCCATGCTATGAAATGAATGCGCCATTTTACTGCTGGATGTAAGCGGCTTTTGAGGATTAACTGTTCCAAACAGATGTTTTATCCAGACATAAAGAAGTTCGTTGACTTGGCTGAAAAGGGCAACCTTATCCCTGTGACACACACCATATTGGCTGACTTCGAAACACCCGTATCAGCCTATCAGAAACTGCGAGGCCAAGGTGAATCCTTCCTTTTCGAATCTGTCGAAGGAGGAGAACATCTCGGACGTTTTTCCTTCGTGGGCTGCAACCCAAGAGCTGTCATTCGACAAGACGGTGATCAAGTGGAGGTCATGGAGGGAAACCGGATATCAGCACGATACAAAGTCATCGGAACTCATAAAGAACCTGTTGAGGGTGAAGTGCGAGATGGACTGGAAGCTGTCGAAAAAACGATGGCGCAATACCGTCCTGTCCAAACAAGGGAAGCCGATTGCCGTTTTTCAGGAGGTGCAGTCGGTTTCATTGGCTATGAATTTATTCATGACATTGAACCCGTCGTCCCACGGCCTCCGAAAGACGAGATGCAGACACCGACCCTGTATTTTATCGTCGCAGACCAACTCCTCGTATTCGATAGGGTATCACAGACCATTACGGTTATTGTCAACGCCTATCTAAAGCATCCTCAAAATGCACTGGAGGAGTATGAAGAGGCCTGTCAGGAGATCGAACGCATCTTGTCATTGCTTCAACAGCCCTGTCAGTACAATCCGGCAGCTTTTCTTCAATCACCACAAGATTCAGCCTTTGAATCGAACCTCGAAAAGGAAAAATTCCTTACCAATGTCGAGGCGGCCAAAACCTACATTAGTGCTGGAGACATCATTCAGGTGGTTGGCTCGCAACGTTTCTCAGCCCCTATCAAGGCTTCCCCTCTTGAGGTTTACCGAGCGGCACGTTCTATCAACCCTTCCCCCTACATGTTCCTTCTGGAACTGAAGGAATTCTCTCTGGTAGGCGCATCCCCCGAAATTCACGTAAGGTGTGAGGAAGAAAATGTGGAGATTCGACCCATTGCCGGAACACGCCCTCGCGGTATGGACCGTGGCCAGGATCTCGCAAACGAGGCGGAACTACTTGCCGATCCCAAGGAGCGTGCGGAACATGTGATGCTTGTTGACTTGGCACGCAACGACATTGGTCGTGTTTGTGATTATAGCTCGGTCCAGGTAAAGGACCTGATGATAACTGAACGCTACAGCCATGTCATGCACATCGTTTCCCAGGTGGAGGGCCGACTTTCAAAAGGTAAATCCCCATACGATTTATTGCGTGCCACCTTTCCAGCTGGTACGTTGAGCGGTGCGCCAAAAATCCGTGCGATGCAGATCATATCGGAGATGGAACAAACAACACGCGGTCCCTATGGAGGCTGTGTGGGCTATTTCTCATTCAATGGCAACCTTGATTGCTGTATTACCATACGAACTGCACTCATTAAGGATGGACAAGTCCACGTGCAGGCGGGTGGAGGATGGGTGAGTGATTCGATTCCTGAGAGTGAGTATCTTGAGACAGTCAACAAAGCCAAGGCGATGATGAAAGCTGTAGACTTGGCTCAATCCTTCCATAAGGGCACATAACTTCTGGTAAGCACAGTCTGGCTGATGCAGGAACAAAACGGGCGCAATAACTTTAATATTTTCCGTCCTGCACCTGAAAATGGGTAGGTTTGTCGTAAGTCGGCCCCTTGGATGTAAGCCAACCCACTGTCCATGCTATTACTTGAGAAATGGGTGTCAAGATGGTGGGGATTCTCTCCCATATATGCGATGCATTGCTCAGCAGGGCTTCCTCAGATTCCACTCCTACAAACTTGCACTTCTTGCCTGCATGCCGGGCGATTTCCTCAGCAACATCGCGCACAGACAAGGTAAGGTCGCCCGTCAAGTTCCACGTCGTTGGAAC
>JAAZXX010000989.1 GCA_014239995.1 Verrucomicrobiia bacterium | reverse complement strand
GCCTTGATGGCAGCGAGCTTGGTATTTATCATATTCCGTGAACCCCTCTCAGCTTATGAGCAGTCTCTCCACATCGTGCGTGGTGCCCCCGGGAGCGAGGCAACTGCAATGGTTTTTGGCGAGTTCTTTCCTAACCCAGGAGGTAAGCCATTGGGGCGAGAGGCTGGAACGCAACTTTCCATGCAAAGTGCCTTTATCGCAGAACTCGTGGGAACAGGGCTACTGACCTTTGCTATTTTCGGTTTTGATTCTCCTCGTATGAAGGCACAATTCAAAGGTGGTATTCCATATGCCATTGGTGCAACCCTGGCAGTTCTGATATGCATATTTGGGCCACTGACCATGGCCTGTTTCAATCCTGCGCGTGATCTTGGTCCCAGGGTTTTTTCATCCATTGCCGGTTGGGGAGCTCTTCCTTTTAAAGTCAACGGTAACGGTTGGTGGCTTGTCTACCTCATAGCGCCCCTGTGCGGTGGGGTGCTCGGTGGTTGGCTGGGAAAGTCTCTATTCCAAAACGGACAGGAGCATTGAGATTGTCCCTAAGGGTGCGTTATGCCTCTTTGACATCCCTGGCA
>JAAZXX010000988.1 GCA_014239995.1 Verrucomicrobiia bacterium | reverse complement strand
AGACTACTGCAGTCGGAGAAGGCCCAATCCCCAATGCTGGTGACGCTGTCGGGGATTCTAACGTTCGTCAGACTACTGCAGTCGGAGAAGGCCCAATCCTCAATGTTGGTGACGCTGTCGGGTATCGTCACGCTCGTCACACTACTGCAGTTATAGAAGGCAGCTTCCTCAATGCTTGTGACGCTGCCGGGGATCGTCACGCTCGTCACACTACTGCAGTTATAGAAGGCACCATACCCAATCCTTCTGACGCCGTTGCCAATCGTCACGCTCGTCAGACTACTGCAGTCTTCGAAGGCCCAACTCCCAATGCTGGTGACGCCGTTGCCAATGGTCACGCTTGTCAGGCCCCTACAAGCAAAGAAGGCGGCTTCCTCAATGCTGATGACGCTGTCGGGGATCGTCACGCTCGTCAGATCACTGCAGCCCCTGAAGGCTTCCATCCCAATCTTGACGACCGGTTTCCCCCAATAGGAAGAGGGAATCACCAACTCTCCACTCAAAACGCAACAAGACTCTTCAAAATAATGTGCATCTACTTCTTGTTCACAAGGAACAACATAAACAGTTCCCGTA
>JAAZXX010000987.1 GCA_014239995.1 Verrucomicrobiia bacterium | reverse complement strand
CGGTTGGTTATCGTCTCGGTTACTACTACCTGTGGGGGCACAAGACCCCGAAACAGCCCAAGAACTATTCGCCGCCGCCGCTGGGCTCCACTGCCCCGATACACTGGGCCCCCCCCAACCGGGACACCGACCCGCCGGGCTGGGCCATGATTGGAGACGTGGTGGAAAAGGGAACCTTTACACCCCCGGTAACCTCCAGCCCACACGGCCCCGGAGGCAGTGTCATCAGCAAATTCAACTCCTTTCCCGAGCCGGGGAAAATCGGGTCGGAAGGCGGCAACGTGGGCTATACCGATGGATCGGTGCAATGGGTCAAACAGGTCATGATGAGGCCCCATAACGCGACCATCCCCGCCGGGCGAATCATCGGCTACTGGTGATGCCGTGACTCGAGCGTTTTTGAACAACAAAAATAAAACAACCGGGACCATGAACCGAGCGAACCCAAAACAAGGCTTCACCCTCATCGAGTTGCTGGTGGTGATCGCCATCATCGCCATCCTGGCAGGCCTCCTGTTGCCGGCGCTGGCCAAGGCGAAAGGGAAGGCACTGTCCGCCAATTGCCTGTCCAACCTCCACCAGTGGGGAATCT
>JAAZXX010000986.1 GCA_014239995.1 Verrucomicrobiia bacterium | reverse complement strand
ACACAGATTTATTCCGCGTTGTTGAATCTGGCCCTGTACGGCGGCTTGGCATGGCTGTATCGGCGCAAGCGGTTCGACGGGCAGGTGTTCGCCGTGTACCTCGCGGGTTATTCGGTCAACCGCTTCGTTGTCGAGTTTTTCAGGGGCGATTACCAGACGGAGCAACTGTGGTTTGACTGGATCAAGCCGGGGCAGCAGCTCAGCCTGTTTTTGCTGCCCATCGGCATCGCGCTTTTCGTAGCGATGCGCCGCCGAGCGAGGGGTTAGTCGCCGACGTCGAAGAGGATTTCCCGGGGCTCGGCGCCACGACTGGGGCCGACGAGGCCGCGATCCTCGATTTCGTCCATGATACGGGCGGCGCGGGTGTAGCCCAGGCGCAGGCGGCGCTGCATGAGTGAGACGCTGGCCTTTTGCTCGACGCGGATGACCTCGATGCATTGCAGGATGAGATCTTCGTCCTCGTCGATGCCGCCGCCGTTGCCGCCGTTGCCGGGGGCTGGGGCTTCGAGTTGGCGCTCCATGTACTTGTCGTAGCTTGGCTTGGCCTGGTTGTTGACGATCTCGACAATGCGGTTAATTTCATCGTCGGTGAC
>JAAZXX010000985.1 GCA_014239995.1 Verrucomicrobiia bacterium | reverse complement strand
TTTGGCCGGTAAACCGCTGGAACGGCCTGTGCCGCTTTACTGGCGGAATCACGTGGCACCAACAGACAACCACGTGGCTCTGCGTATTGGCGAGTGGAAGATTGTGGGGGATAAGGCCCTCGAGAAATTTCAGCTCTATAAGATCGAGGAGGATTGGAAGGAGGAGAAGGATTTGGCGGCCAAGATGCCCGAAAAGCTTGCCTTCATTAAAACCGCGCTATTGAAGGTACACGATGAGGTTGAAAAAGAAGGGCCATCAGAATGGTGGATTAATGAGCCGCCGAGAAAACGTGGCAAACGCGCAGCGCGCAAGACGGGTGAAGAATTGAAAGCTGAAGGGAAATAACCAAATCCACCACATGAAGAACCTCATCCTCTCCCTGATCTTTCTGGGTGCCCTGCCTAGCTTCGCGCAACAACTGAAGTTGCAAGCGGAGTACCGCCTCGTATTGCTAGGCGGCGGCCTCGGAGCACGCATGATGCACTATGGTCATTTCGAAACCGCCCTCCATGAACGATTCCCCACCCATCAGTTGTTCATTCGCAACATGTGTGACGAAGGGAGCACGCCGGGATTTCGGCCCCACTCCGCCCGC
>JAAZXX010000984.1 GCA_014239995.1 Verrucomicrobiia bacterium | reverse complement strand
GCGCCTCCGGTTTCCTTCATCACTTTCAGCGCGTAAAACCCGTCCGCCGGTGTGCCGATGGCGAGCGACTTGGCGATGGTGTCCGGCTTGACCGGCTTGAAAAAATCCATCCCCTGCTTGTACGCGACGGAGATCGGCGAGCACCCGGTCGCCTGCGCGCCGTGCACGGTGGGCTTCGTGTCCTTGGCCAAGCCGAGCTGGATCAATTCCTGATAACCCTTGTGAATCTTGGTGAGCAGCGAGCCGGATGCCATCGGCACGACGGTGTGCTGCGGCAGTTTCCAGTCGAGTTGCTCAGTGACCTCGTACGCCATGCTTTTGGAGCCCTCGGCATAGTACGGCCGCATGTTCACGTTGACGAATGCCCAGCCGTACTTGCCGGCGATCTCGGCGCAAAGCCGGTTCACCTCGTCGTAATGGCCTCGGATGCTGACGACGCGCGCGCCGTAAATCAGCGAGTTGAGAATCTTGCCCTCTTCGAGGTCGGCCGGGATGAACACGATCGCATCCAAGCCAGCGGAGGCGGCGTTTGCGGCGACGGAGTTGGCGAGGTTGCCGGTCGAGGCGCAGGCGACCGTCTTAAAGCCAAGCTCCTT
>JAAZXX010000983.1 GCA_014239995.1 Verrucomicrobiia bacterium | reverse complement strand
CGGGTTTGGCGAAACGCTGCAGGATAATCCCGGCGGCCTCAAGAAAGGGGCGACAGGAGGCAACCGTTTTTCAACAGTCGAGGCCGATGGAGATCACCTTGTTCACTCGGACGGAAAAACGGCAGAAAAAGCCGTGGAGCTCATCCATAAATACAAGGATATGGACAAGCCGTTCTTTTTGGCAGTGGGATTTGTGCGGCCGCATGTTCCTTTAGTGGCACCGCGGAAATATTTTGAGCACTACCCGGTTGATAAAATAGTTCTCCCTCCCAAAATTCCGAATGATTGGGATGATATCCCCATGAACTCAGCCAACAGAAGGACTTCCGCAAGCTGGCAAATGGATCTTATCCAGCAAAAGAAAGTGGTCCGCGCTTATTACGCATCGGTTAGCTTTATGGATGCGATGACGGGCAAGGTCCTAAAGGCACTACAAGAAACCAGGCAACGTGATAATACCATTGTCATCTTCACCAGCGACCATGGCTACCACTTGGGCGAGCACGATCTTTGGATGAAGGTAAGCATACACGAAGAATCGGCAAAGGTACCTTTGATTATCTGTGTGCCCGGCAAGAAGCCCGCGGTTTGCCATTCCCT
>JAAZXX010000982.1:269-614 GCA_014239995.1 Verrucomicrobiia bacterium | reverse complement strand
ATTTGGCGCTGCCGTTGGTCCGGTGGGGAGTGCCACGGATTTGTCCGCTTGGCCAAATGCAGCGCCCGCCGCTCGCCTGGCGGCACGACGGACGACCGCCGCTTGGCGAACTCATCCGCTGGACTGACCTCGAAACCGCATAACCGAATCATGGAACTCAGAAAAACATTTCAATTCGAAGCCGCCCACCTGCTGCCGCATCTGCCGCAGGATCACAAATGTCGGCGACTGCACGGACACAGTTTCACGGCGGAGATCGTCGTCGAGGGCGGAAACCACGGTGCGAATGGCACGCATCGGTGAGGTCTCTTTGGGGAGTTGCCTGATGATGTCCACCACGCCGCC
>JAAZXX010000982.1:0-259 GCA_014239995.1 Verrucomicrobiia bacterium | reverse complement strand
TTTCGGCGGCGTTCAAGCCGCTTTGGGAGCAACTCGATCAGCGTTATCTCAACGACATTGACGGCCTCGAAAACCCGACGAGTGAAAATGTCGCCGTGTGGGTTTGGGAACGATTGAAGCCAAGTTTGCCGCTGTTAACCGCCGTGGAAGTGGCCGAAACCTGCACCGCGCGCTGTGTTTACAGGGGCGAATGAGCGCCTGGCCAAGCGGAGTAGTTCCGAAAACCGTTGCGCTGAAAACCGTTTTATTTTAGGGTCTC
>JAAZXX010000981.1 GCA_014239995.1 Verrucomicrobiia bacterium | reverse complement strand
GTCTCGGGGCAATGGACATATTTTCCCCTCGCGTTTCAACAGACGGCTGATCACATATCGGTTCCCGCTGATCTTTTTGTAAACCCACTTTGCCAAGCGCAGCACGAATCCAAGCCGCATGGCCAAAGCCAACGGGAATAACAGCGGCATCCTTGTCCCAAACTCCCGAACCGCCTCTGCACCGGCAAACACCCGTCCGTCCCGGGTCACAAGGTGCATCGCCTTCATCATGGCTTCAAGTGAGATGGAGTGCTTGGCCAAGAGATCAGTAGCTGTGGACACGGGAACGAGTGTGATGGTCTTTAACCAGTCAAACCGCCGGAGCAGCCAAACGCCCCGTTGGCAAAGACCACAGCCATCATCGAATATCAATTGGTCCTTGGGAGCGCTCATGATGGGGAATGGTGGGCCCAGAGGGATTTGAACCCCCGACCAAACGATTATGAGTCGTCTGCTCTAACCGCTGAGCTATGGGCCCGAAAAACTCGGATGCCGAGCGGCGGACACTCTGCGCGAGGGCCAAGTGGGTGAGAGTGCCCGCTCACTGCTCCTGCTGCCGGATGACGCTTCAGGGTTTCTCACACTCAACGATGGTTTTGATTTGCAGAAACGATGAATT
>JAAZXX010000980.1 GCA_014239995.1 Verrucomicrobiia bacterium | reverse complement strand
CCAGCCCCCATATCCCCCGGGCTCCCCGCCGGCCGGATGGGCATAGGTTGGCCACTTGTCACCAAACGACTTGGACGTGATGGGGCAGATTAAAACCCAGCGGTTGGGCACATAAGAACCGCGCATGACATCGACAACACTGGCCTTGTTGCCGTTCCAACGATGATAATCCGGGCTGATCTGGCTGGCGCGCTTGGGGAACATCCCGCCGTTGTCGGCGCTGTACATCACTTGCGAAAGATATTGTTGCTTGATGTTGTTGATGCAGACAGTCCGTTTGCCGGAATATTGCGCCTTGGCCAGGGCGGGCAGCAGCAGGGCAGCCAGAATGGCGATGATCGCAATCACCACCAGCAGTTCAATCAGTGTAAACGCACGGTTTGGTTCCGTTTTCATTTTGTACCCTCTACTTCAACACGCTGGAGTGGTCGATAATCCACTGGAAATCGGTTCGCGGCTTGGCGGGAACGATGCCGCCGACGGCTCCCTGCACCGGCGGGCGGACCGTGCCGTGCTCGGCGGTGACCTTCCAGCGATGCGTCGCCGCGTGGCCGTCCGCGTAGGAGAGGGCTGTCGCGCCGTCGTGGTAGGACGCCGGTAGGTTGCCCCACTTGTATTCGTGAA
>JAAZXX010000097.1 GCA_014239995.1 Verrucomicrobiia bacterium | reverse complement strand
AGGCCATCGTAACTGAACAAAACATGATGCCATTGCTTGGCGGGGATGGATCTTTTGGCTGAAACCTGCAGAAAATTCTGAGGCCAGAAACCAATCATCCGAATTGAGGGTCTGTTCTGGGCATCAAGGAAGAAATCCCATCCACGCCAGGCCTTACTGGTAAGATCACCTGAAACACCCATGATTGTTTGGTTGGAGCCTTCTTTTTCGCTGTAAACCCAGGCCCCGGCGGAAAAGGGCTGATGCACTTCAAACGTTCCGCCGTTCCTCAGGAAGATAAGGTCATATTCCTCGTTGAATCGCACGGCATTGCCAATGCGCCCCTCCACGATACTCGGATTTCCAGATGCCACAGAATCGGGGTTGTTGTCCACGATTTTATTGATCGGTGTGTTTCTGATGAC
Organism: Verrucomicrobiia bacterium; assembly: GCA_014239995.1. GTDB lineage: Bacteria > Verrucomicrobiota > Verrucomicrobiia > Limisphaerales > AAA164-E04 > AAA164-E04. The sequence goes on along the minus strand of JAAZXX010000097.1, from coordinate 9,219 downwards.
GCGGTGAATGGTGCCTTTTACCTTGATGTCCGCGGGCTGCACGGCATCCAGTGGAAAGGTATAGTCGGCAACCGGCGGAGTGACACCATGTTCTTTTGCTCTTTCCAGGAAAAGAGGGGTGAAGGCTTCCTTGGTCCTGAGTTTTGTCAATGCCTGAAAAGCGTGATCCATCGAATCCGACAGGTCGGTGAGTGCTCGCTGTGTCTTTTGCTCCGGCAACAAAAGTATGGGGCCGGAGGAACCACCACCCTCAGCGACCATGCCGAGTTCCTTGATATTATTAAAGAATGCCATGAGCCGATAATAGTCTTTTTGCGATACTGGGTCGTATTTATGGTCATGACAACTGGCACAGGCGAGTGTTAATCCCATAAAAGCCGTACCCACTGTGTTGATCCTGTCCTGGACATATTTGATCCGAAATTCCTCATCAATAATGCCACCTTCAGCAGAGACTGGGTGGTTCCGCTGAAAAGCGGTGGCTAGCTTCTGCTCCCTCACGGGGTTTTTCAGGAGGTCACCCGCTAATTGCCAGATAATGAACTCATTGTAGGGTAGGTTACGGCTAAAGGCATTGATCACCCAGTCCCGCCAGGGCCAGTGGTAGCGTTCCGTGTCAGCATGCATGCCCTGCGTATCACCGTAACGAGCCACATCCAGCCAATCTACAGCCAATCGCTCTGCATGTGCCGGACTGGCCAGCAAACGGTCGACAAGGCGTTCGTAGGCCAGGGGAGAGCCATCTGCGAGAAAGGCATCAACTTCCTCAAGGCTGGGAGGTAATCCCGTTAGATCAAAACTTAATCGTCTGATCAGTAATGCTCTTTCTGCTTCGGGAGAAGGTTTCAGCCCCTTGTCGATGAGTTTACTGAAAATAAAGGCGTCAATTGGATGCTCGGGCAAACGGTCGGCTTTTTCTTGAAGAGGAATGATGGGTTTACTGGGGGCTGTGAATGCCCAGTGTTCCTGCCATTCGGCACCCTGTTCGATCCATTGTTTGATGAGGTCCATTTCTCCAACAGAGATTTTCAGTCCTGACTCCGGTGGAGGCATACGGTCCTCTGTTGCGTGTGTGACTATTTTCTGCCAGGCAATACTCTTTTCAAGATCCCCCTTGACGAAGGCACGGTCTTGGGAACCCCCCAGTCTCGAAAAGGCATTTTTCTTGAGATCCAGCCTTAAATGGGCTTTTCGTGCTTCTTTATCTGGGCCATGACAGGGATAGCAGCGATCCGATAGAATGGGGCGTATCTGGCTGTTAAAATTTACGGTTTCAAGCAAACCGCTTTTTTGGGCATTCATTATCTCACCTGCCAAAAATTGTCCGAATGCCAGCAGGCTGGTCATGATCCAGCGACGTAACTTAAATCCCAGACATTTCTTTTTCATCTGCATCTCATAACTAGTGTTGGGGTGTTCGCTTTGGGTGCGTACACGGAGGATGATCTTCATTATAATATCTGAACGGCGGTTTGGATTGAAGGCTCAAATCCATCCTTTTCTCCTGTCGTCTCGAGTCCAGCGGAAATAAGATCGGGTTTTACCAGATCTCGCTTAGACGCATCCAATGCCTTTCACAAACACCTGAGTCGTTGCATCTGGACGTTCAGCCACCTATAATAGAGCGAGTTGATGGTTTAGCCAGACATATGGACAAGTTGCTTGTTATAGATGACGAAATGGATGTGCGTTACGCATTCCGCCGGCTGTTCGATTCTCCTGATATCGAGCTGCGTCTTGTCTCCAGTGGAGAGGAGGGGATGCGTGTACTCAAGGAATTTCATCCCAATCTGATCATCATGGACATACGGATGGGTGGGATGAGTGGGCTGCAGACGCTTCAGGCTATTCGTCAATTCGACACCAAGACGCCCGTCATCCTGATGACTGCTTATGGGGCGACGCAAACGGCGATTGAGGCCATGAAACTGGGTGCCTATGATTTTGTACTCAAGCCTTTCGATGTGCCGAAGCTCCAGAAGCTTATTTTTGAAGCGTTGAAGGCTTCCCGCGACATGTCGAAGATTGTTTCCTTTGAGGCTGATGTTGCCACCCTTGACGACGAGCTGGGCATGATTGGTCATAGCGAAGGAATGCAACAGGTTTTTAAGCTCATTGGCCAGTTAGCGAGTTCCGATGCCACTGTCCTGGTAACTGGTGAGAGTGGTACGGGTAAGGAGCTGGTGGCAAAGGCTGTTTATCAAAACAGTCCAAGAGCCCAGAGGTCTTTCCTTGCTATCAATTGCGCTGCTATTCCCGAAAACCTTCTCGAAAGTGAGCTGTTTGGTCATGAGAAAGGTAGTTTTACGGGGGCTAATCACACCCGTATTGGTAAATTTGAACAATGTCACCAAGGTACTCTTTTCCTTGATGAAATTGGCGATATGTCGCTCCCCACGCAAACCAAGATGCTGCGTGTCCTGCAGTCAGGAACGTTTGAGCGTCTTGGTAGCAATAAACCTGTTGAAGTGGATGTTCGGGTGATTGCCGCCACCAACCAAGCTCTGGAGCAGGCTGTTGCTGAAAAACGATTTCGTGAAGATCTGTTTTACAGGCTCAATGTCGTTCGTGTTCAGTTGCCGCCTTTGCGTGAGCGTGTGGATGACATTCCGCTGCTAGTCCAATATTTCCTGCGCAAATTTTCAAAATTATTTCAACAGTCGGGTAAATCGATCAATGAGAATGCCCTGCTTGCCCTCCAACGATATGAATGGCCTGGTAATGTGAGGGAACTTGAGAACGTCATTCAGCGCGCCTTCGTAGTGACAAAGGGGGAAACCATTCTCCTGAGCGATCTTCCCAAGGAAATTGTGATGAGGAAACTCAATGCTCTGGATGCAGGTCTGGAACAAGGGGGCGATCAGGCGAGGGTGTCCATGTTATCCGAGGGGGAATCACCCGAAGAGCCTGCTAACACCACCGATATCAATAAGCTCGCAGACGCCATGTTCCGATGGGCGCGAAAAAATACGGATCAAAAACTCATCCCTCTGGTTGAGCGTGAATTGGTAAAGCATGCTCTCAAGGAAACACAAGGCAATCAGGTGAAGGCATCGTCTCTCTTGGGAATCACTCGCGCTACTTTGCGTAAGCGCATTGAAAAATTCAGTATTCGCCAGGAAATCAATGTGGATTGAACTATCCACTCGGGGTTTTCCACTTTCTGATGATCTTGTAGAAAAGCTTACGGTGTAACCTGCAGCTTGTCTTCCTCTTCAGTGCGATGCAGCAGCACACCATGTTCCTTGTAGGGCTTGAGCATGAAATGTGTGGATGTTGAGATTACACCCTGGAGAGTTGAAAGTTTTCCTGAAACGAAGCTAGCCACCTCGTTGAGCGTTTTACCCTCAACGATAGCCAGTAAATCGTAGGAACCCGACATCAGGTAACACGCTTCTACCTCACTGTGCTTGGCAATGCGTGAAGCCAGGTGATCGAAGCCTCCCTCTCGCTCAGGTGTGATCTTGACCTCGATGACGGCACGAACGCGTTCGTGCTTTATCTTCTCATCGTTGATGATGGTTCGGTAGCCGACGATGGTACCCTTGGCTTCATATTCCCTGATGCGGGCGATGATCTCCGATTCATCGAGTTGCAGGAGTTTGGCTAGTTGATCAGGGCGAAAGGCAGCGTTTTCGCGCAGGAGTTTGAGTAGTGGGTCCATAGGTTCGAAGTTCAATGATTTCGTCCTGCCTTCTCAGGGGCAGTTTGCAGTGGAGTTTGTCCCCGCAATTCCGCGACAATGCGTGGTAAGTGCTTGAGGAGGTATTGAATATCTTTTTCTGATGAATAAAGGCCAAGGCTGAATCGAATGCTGGCCAAGGCTCGCCGGTTTGGCACGCCCATGGCTGTCAATACATGGGAGGGTCGCACGGATCCGGTGGTACATGCGGAACCACTCGATGCACTGATGCCCAGGCGATCGAGTTTCAAGAGCATTGCTTCACCCTCCACGCGGTCAAAGGCAATGTTTGAGGTGTTGGGAAGTCTTTGGGATTTACACCCATTACGGGAGGTTTGGGGAATTTGGCTCAGGATAGAGTTTTCCATTTGGTCTCTCAACTCCCTCAAGTTTTCATTCCTGGATCTGTCTTCAAGTGCCATCAGGGCTGCTCTGCCAAAACCGACGATGCCAGCGATATTTTCCGTTCCCGCACGCCGACCGGATTCCTGGCTTCCTCCAAGGAGGTAGGGCGTGAAGGGTATTCCTTTTTTGACATAGAGTGCTCCGACACCTTTAGGTGCATATATTTTATGTGCGGATAGGGAGAGGTAATCCACCCCCACCGATTGTACGTCAATGGGCACCTTGCCGGCTGCCTGGATGGCGTCGGTGTGGAAAGAGACACCTTTGCTTCTGCAGATGGCGGCAAGTTCCTCGATTGGAAAGATGACTCCTGTTTCGTTGTTCGCCCACATGGCTGAAACCAACGCGGTATCGGGACGTATGGTCTCGCTGAGCATGCACATGTCAATGGATCCATCCTCCTCAACGGGAAGATAGGTGACATCATAACCCAGACGTTGAAGAAATTGTCCTTGCTTGATGTTGGCCGAATGCTCGACGGAGGTGGTAATGATGTGTTTTCTGGAAGGATCTCTCTGCAAGGCACTGTGGATGGCGGTGTTGTTACTTTCGGTTCCACAGCCGGTGAATACAATTTCCTCTGGCTGGGCGTTAATTAAGCCAGCGATCTGATTCCTGGCATTGTGAAGGCCTTCCTTGACAGGGCGACAGAACGCATGGGCGCTGGAGGCGTTACCCCAATGCTCCCTGTAAAAAGGGAGCATGGCTTCCAAGACCTCGGGAGCCACTTGGGTCGTCGCGTTGTTATCCAGATAATGCATTCGATGTATTATTGTCCTGAGTCTGCAGCATAGCTGACACCCGTGATTTAAGCAATGCCCCGCATCCTCTGTTCATGCGTATATAAAGGCAACCAGATTTGCCCACACTTGTATCAGGAATTGTAATTTTTGCGTGGTGCTTTCTCCCCTTGCCTCAAGTAATCGTTACTTATTCACCCAATGGATTTATTATTGATTCAGCAGATCATCGGGGGCTTTCTGGATTTTTGATCGTAGTATTTCTGGCAGCATGGAAGCTGCTAAGTTGCCGCTTTCGTCCTTGCGAGCGCAGACGATCGTGATTCCCCCACGGGCTATTTCATCCCCAGGAAAATTGTTTGTAAGAAGGTAGATCCTGAATTGGTAAATGATTGCTTTTTTCTGGATGGACTCGACCAGCAGATGTACCTCGTATTCATTCTCAAAGTAAAGGGGGCGTCTGTAATCGCAATGCGCGTGCACCCGGGGGAGTCCAAGGGCTGCATCGATGTCGGATAGCGTTACGCTGTGTCCCAGTGATCGCATGAAGGCGTGCTCCGCAGACTCCATGTAACGGAAGAAATTAGCGAAATGCACGATACCAGCCATATCTGTTTCTGAAAACTCTACGCGTCGTTGATGTTTCCATTCGTATGCCATAGATGCATTATGATGCTCACAAGGACGGGTGGCAAGTCGCGTGCACCCTGTTTGCAAGGAGTGAAATCTTTTAAATCTGATCAGATATCCGACTGCATACATGCCGGTTTTTCAGCTCGAAATGAAAGAAGAGGATGGTTCAGTCCAAGCATCAAGCGATTCCTGAATGAGGTCGGTTTTGCATTTCATCCTATCAAAAGTCACTGGTAACAAAAAGTTCGCCCATGAGGGATATGGGTGTAGTTTGTGGACATGCGTACATGCTCCTTGAAACTTCTATCAAAAGCCCTTCTTGTCTTGGGTGCCTGGCTTTACAGCCCCTGTACCCATTCGGCAAATCAACCCAATATTCTGATTATTCTCGTTGATGATCTTGGATACGGAGATTTGTCTAGTTATGGTGCTGAGGATGTCCGGACGCCGCACATTGATTCCCTCATGGATGCCGGCATGCGGTTTGATCGATTTTACGCCAATTGTCCGGTGTGTTCACCTACCCGTGCAGCTCTTTTGAGCGGATGTTATCCCGATTTAGTGGGTGTTCCAGGTGTCATACGAACCCACAAAAAGGACAGTTGGGGTTATTTGGATCCTGACACGACGCTTCTACCAGAGATTTTAAGGGAGGCTGGTTACCATACCGGTATGATTGGGAAATGGCATCTCGGACTGGAATCCCCCAACATCCCCACGGAGCGAGGGTTTCAATTCTTCCAGGGTTTTCTGGGGGATATGATGGATGATTATTACACGCACAGAAGGCATGGTTATCACTACATGCGTCGCAACAAGGAGGCAATTGACCCCGTTGGTCACGCCACCGATCTATTTTCTCAATGGGCTTCGGATTATGTTCAGGAGAGAGCGGATTTCGAAGACCCATTTTTTCTTTACTTGGCCTACAATGCCCCGCACACACCCATCCAACCTCCAGATGCGTGGTTTCAACGTGTCAAGGCAAGGGAATCGGGCATCACGGATCAGAGAGCCAAGTTGGTTGCCCTGATTGAGCATATGGACTCAGGTATCGGTCAAGTGCTTGCCAGCCTGGAGCAGTCTGGTCAACGCCAAGATACACTTGTTGTTTTCACCAGTGATAACGGTGGACAGCTTGGTGTGGGTGCGAACTGCGGATTCCATCGTGGAGGTAAACAGGATATGTATGAGGGTGGAATTATTGTGCCTGCCTGTGTCGTTTGGCCCGGTAGGATCGAAGCGGGCGCACGAACCGATTTGCTCTCAATGAGCATGGACCTATTCCCGACACTCTGTGAGCTTGCTTCGGTGCATCCAACGCGCGCCATCGACGGCGTGTCTCTTTTGCCTGCGTTGTTAGGCGAGAAAAGCCCACACCAAACCCGAGATATGGTTTGGGTCAGACGTGAGGGTAACATGCAATATCAGGGACGTGATTATTATGCTTTTCGTCGGGGGGATTGGAAACTGCTCCAGAATTCGCCCTTTGCGCCTTATGAACTGTATAACCTTCGATCGGACCCTATGGAACAACACAACATGGCGCGCAAGGAGAAGGGGATTCATCGCGTCATGGTCAGGGGCTTGATGGATCACTTACAAAATGCAGGCCGTATTTCATGGCAGAAACGTCCATGAACCTTTTGATCCATAATCTGTTTGGCGATCATTACCCGCATTGAACTAACCTGAACATGCACTGGATTATCAAAGAAACTGCTGGGGCGATCCTGTTGCTTGGGGCGATTATTTACCTGCCAGTCATATTCTCAAATTACTGGGCACCTAAATCCATACCTTTTCGCCCAGATGTTTCGCGGCAGTCGATGATCAAAGTCTTTCCTAGTGATCCGGAAACGCGTCAGAACATCGTTCGTTCCCTTTCGGCGCAACTCAAAGCATTGCGCCGGGGGGCTTTTGAGGAAGCCTACCGCAGTTCGTCCCAAGGGATTCGTCATGCAATTCCTCTATCGGAATTTGAGCGCATGGTGAGGATACGCTTTGAACCTATGCTGCAATTCGAGGCAATTGAAATCAGTAAAGTTTTCGATGATGGGAAACAAGGTGTCATTCAGGTGCGTCTTAGTCGTGACGGTATTCCGACAGCCATCTACTCCTATATCATGATGCTTGAAGGAAAAGAGTGGCGGGTTGGAGGGGTACTTCCTGAGAGAGTCAATGTTGATGACAACATATCTTCCCTGCAAAATACGCCATGATGATCATTCGTAAGCGGTGGGTTTGATTTCAATCGTGCTTGTTTTTGCGTGATATCCTACACATCCATTCATCCCTCCCCTTTTTCCAGCCAATCGAGAAGCTGAGCTTCGGTGATCACCTTGATCTTTAATTTTTTGGCTTTTTCCAGCTTGGAACCTGCGCTTTCTCCAGCGAGTAAAAAATTGGTTTTCTTACTCACATTCCCCGATACTTTACCTCCGGCAAATTCAATTTTTTCAGAGGCTTCCTTTCGAGAGAGACTTGGAAGGGTACCACTCAGAACCCATGTTGTATCATGTAGCAGATCATTGTCGGTCTTGATGTGTCTCTGTTGGTAGAGGATGGATTCCATTTTTAATCCGACTTTCTCAAGGCGATGTATCAAGTGATGGTTGCGTGCATCTGTAAACCAGTCCACGACGCTTCTGGCAATGGTTTCGCCGACATCCTCGAGTGCGACGAGGTTACCCACATCGCAATGCATGAGTTCGTGCATGGATGGATACTCCCTTGCCAAGGCTTTGGCCACTCCAGAACCGACATGCAAGATACCCAGGCCGAACAAAACGCGCCACAGATCTCTGGACTTGGAACCCGCAAGTCCTTCCATGAATTTTTTGGCGGATTTGTTGCCCATCCGGTCGAGTGAGGCAATTTCTTCTTGTTTGAGGTGATATAACTCCGATACATCCAATGCGAGCCCCTTCGCGACCAGTTGGTCGATGAGTACGGTGCCTCCCCCCTCAATATCCATAGCCTTCCTTGAACACCAATGTTCAAGTCGACCCCGAACCTGTGCGGGGCAATCTGTGTTGGGGCAACGCCAAATCGAGCCGATAGTGCCAGAAGATTCAAATTTGACAGCCTTGGACTGACACTCTGGACACGTATCTGGAAATTCAAAAATTTTGGAGTCTTTGGGTCTTTTTTCCAGGACTACATGTACGACAGCAGGTATGATTTCACCTGCCTTTTCAATGATGACCGAGTCCTTTTCCCGTATATCCTTGCGTTTAATTTCATCAGCGTTGTGCAAGGTGGCTCGGCTTACTTTGGAACCACTCACCAGGACGGATTCCAGTTCAGCGACCGGAGTGATGGCTCCGGTGCGCCCTACCTGCACAAAAATGCGCTTCAGTCGGGTTTCCGCCTGCTCTGCGGGGAATTTATAGGCAATGGCCCAACGGGGTGCTTTAGCTGTTGCTCCAAGCTCCTCTCGGAGATGCATGTCATTTAATTTGATAACAGCTCCGTCGGTCTCGTAGTCCAGCGTGTGGCGTAGTACTTCCAGTTTTTCGAGAATGTTAAACAGAGAAGAGGCATCTTGACAGGTCCAGTATTTTGCAGGCACGGGTAAGCCAATATCCTCGAAGTATTGGAGCAGTCCTGATTGTTTGCTCGGAAAGTAATCGGGTATGGGGCTGACTTCCCCCAGGCCGTAAATGGCGATGTCCAAGGGACGTTTGGCGACGATGACTGGATCCAGTAATTTCAAGGAACCTGCTGTTGCGTTGCGTGGATTTGCAAATGGCTCAT
>JAAZXX010000979.1 GCA_014239995.1 Verrucomicrobiia bacterium | reverse complement strand
ATGACGGATGACCAGGGGTATCCCGAACTCTCCGCGCACGGCAACCCGGTGCTCAACACGCCGTTCCTCGACAAGCTCCACTCACAGAGCGTGCGCTTCACCGACTACCACGCCTCGCCGATGTGCACGCCTACACGCGGCTCGCTCATGACAGGACTCGACCCGGCGCGCAACGGCGCGATCAACGTGAGCAGCGGCCGCACGCTCCTGCGGGCGAACCTCCCGACGATGGCCGACCTGCTCCGCGAACAGGGCTACCGCACCGGCATCTTCGGCAAGTGGCACCTCGGCGACAATTACCCGTACCGCCCGCAGGATCGCGGCTTCGAGGAGACGCTGTGGTTCCCTTCCTCGCACATCGGCTCCGTGCCGGATCACTGGGGCAACAACTACTTCGACGACACCTACCGCTGGAACGGCAAACGCAAAAAATTCACCGGCTACTGCACCGACATTTTCTTCGACCACGCCATCGACTGGATCAAGCGCAGTGCCGCGGCCGGGGAACCGTTCTTCGCCTACCTGCCGACCAACACGCCGCACGGGCCGTTCCTCGCGCCGGACGAGGACATCGAGGTGATGGAGGAAGTGGTGACCAACACCAAGCTGCCGCGCATGACGCCCCG
>JAAZXX010000978.1 GCA_014239995.1 Verrucomicrobiia bacterium | reverse complement strand
ACCGTGCTCTTGTCGGCCGGGCATTTGTAAATGCCGATGCTCTGCGTGTACGGGCCGAGCACAGCCATCTTCGGGTCGAGCAGCGTCTGCGGATCCCAGTTGTTTCGGTTGTTACCGTCGAAATTCACGCTGCCGCGCACCCAGTCCATGTTGCCCCAGCCGTAGGCGTTGATGAAGTACCGCCCATCGTTGTCGTCGGCGTACAGGGTGAAAGCCAACTGAAGCTGCTTCATGTTGTTTAGGCAGAAGGTGATCTGCGCCTTGCTCTTGGCCTTGGCCAGGGCTGGCAACAGCATCCCCGCCAGAATGGCAATGATCGCAATCACCACCAGCAACTCAATGAGCGTAAACGCCCGGCTTGGTTTTGTTTTCATATCCGCACTCTCACGAGACAACTCACCCGCCGCTTCTGCAGTCGATCAGCGGCGAAAGTTGCACTTTGCCGCAGATTGTCAACCATCCGCTTGGCAAGCGGTTTTCAGTGTTGAAAGTTTTCAGTTTCCGTATCCCTTGCCGAACTGGTCGCCCACGGCGCTGACCTTGCTTCCCGAAAAATCAACCTCCAGCAGTTTTTCGCTCATCACCATGCGGCCTTTTTCGTCCGTCAATGTCGCGACAATTTTGCGCG
>JAAZXX010000977.1 GCA_014239995.1 Verrucomicrobiia bacterium | reverse complement strand
AAAAGGCCGCCGAGGACAAGGCCGGTGCCGCCATTGCCGGGTCGCTGGCCGCCGAGCGCTACAACCTGCAGATCGTCGACCACAACATTCAGGACAACGCCGCGAACGCCACCCGGTTTTTTGTGCTGGGCGGCAAGTGCGGTCCCTCCTCTAAAAACGACCGCACCAGCCTCGTCATCGGCATCGAGGACAAGGTCGGAGCACTGCACGAGGTCATGGGGCCGTTCCGCAAATACCGGCTCAACATGACCCGCATCGAGTCGCGCCCCAGCAAGCGCAAGGCGTGGGAGTACCTGTTTTTCATCGACTGCGACGGCCACTACGACGACAAGAAAGTGGCCAACGCCATCGAGGAACTCGAGCGGATCAGCCGCTTCGTGAAAATCCTCGGCTCCTACCCCAACGGGGATTAACCCGGCATGTCCCACCTCAAGCGAGCCCGGGAAGTGTTCGATGTCCAGCTCGCCGCTGTGAAGGCGGTGCGCTCGCACCTGACCAAGTCGTTCGACCAAGCGGTCAGGTTGATCGTCGCCGCCTTAGCCAAGCGGCAAAAAATCGTTGTCCTCGGCGTGGGCAAATCCGGCAATATCGGCCGCAAAATCGCCGCCACCTTCACCAGCACCGGCTCG
>JAAZXX010000976.1 GCA_014239995.1 Verrucomicrobiia bacterium | reverse complement strand
GTCGTTCCGAACACATTCCCCGCATTAACATCCACGCCATCAGCTAAATGCTGTTTGACCGCTGTGATATTTCTTTTTTTAACAGCATCGTGAATTGAGATGTCTGGTGCGTTGACTGTCGACTGCGACTCACCACACCCCACAACCAGCACGGCTGCGATTGTTGTTAGTAGTAGTTTCATAGTCCTGACGTGCGTTAAATAATAGAGAACCATTCATAACGGTACAACTCCAATTAGCCGTTCCGGCAGAAGCCGTGTCTATTGCAGGCACGGCTTTTTTTTGGGCCGGGGAATAATCCTAACTTGCAGGAATAGCATGGCAGTAGACGCAGTCGAGGCAACGGAAAGCCTCCCTAAAGAAGCCGGACTAGTGGGACTAGACGGTCCTTTGGACGAATTGGACTTGACCAAAATGTTGGTCGAGAACTTTGAGAATAATGGACCCGAAGAGACATCGCCGAGTGGCGATGCGGTGGAGGAAGCCGAGCCGGTTGAGGAATCGACCGAGGAAGCAGGGGACACCGAACACGTTCTTTCACAGGAGGAATCGGAAACGGAATCCGATGCTTAACGGTTGGCCAAGCGGGAAATTGCCCTCCTAAAATACGGCTTGGGCCGCTAGGGTTT
>JAAZXX010000975.1 GCA_014239995.1 Verrucomicrobiia bacterium | reverse complement strand
GGGTCCGGAAATCCAGTCGTTGTCCGATTACCGTATCCGACATTCCCAGTATCGGGCCGATCCGCTGTTGCATGGGATGCATGCCAAATGTCCCTGGTTCGTGACCTGGGATGATCACGAGTTTGATAATAATTGCGCGGATGATATCTCGGAGGAAGCGGGAATCGATCCGGTGGTTTACCTGAACCGACGAGCGGCTGCCTACCAGGCCTATTACGAGATGATGCCACTACGAGCAGGCTCGTTACCCCGTGGGCCTCACATGAAGCTCTACAGGCAGGCATCTTTTGGTCGACTGGCCCAATTCATGGTGCTTGATGAACGGCAATATCGAAGTGATCAGCCGAATAACGATGGAAAGCATCCGCTTAATGCTGCGGCCTTGAACCGGGAGCAGTCGATGCTGGGCAGCAAACAACGAAACTGGTTGACGCAGTCCCTGCTCCAGTCCCGCAGTACCTGGAACGTATTGGCCCAGCAACTCATGATGGGCATGGTCGGATTCCCCGGTAATACACCGAACCCGGTCTATTCCATGGACCAGTGGCCGGGGTGTGCTGCAGAACGCATGCAATTGATGCACTTCTTGAAGGAACGTCGTGTCCCCAATCCCGTGGTCCTGACCGGTGA
>JAAZXX010000974.1 GCA_014239995.1 Verrucomicrobiia bacterium | reverse complement strand
GCAACAAGCAAGCAACACCAGTCCGAGGATAAGATCCACCTAGGGGAATGCATACCATTTGGAGTGGGAGGGCGGCGGGTGTGTTATGTCCACCCCGGAGACGCCTCCAAATGCATTAAAATCCTCAGGCAAGATTCGGGAAAAACGGTGCGTCTTGATCACAAGGGAGGATGGATTCCCAATGCATGGCGTCGCAGTTATGACAACAACGCGCATGAAAAGCAAAAGCTTCTGGAAATTTACCGGGCCATTGGACCCAGCATGGCCCAACACCTGCCCATCTGTCACGGGCAGGTGGACACCGATCTAGGTAAAGGCCTGGTCCTTGATCTCATCAGGGACCAGGATGGAGGTATTTCAAGGAGCCTCCGTGAATGGATTACCTTGGGCATTGACCTGGTTCCCCTTAAGCCGTTTTTTCAGATATTTGGGGACTTTCTTGTGGAAAACTCCATTCTGACTCGCCAGATTCTAGACCATAACCTAGCTCTTCAAAGGACGTCTGCTTCGACCTGGAACTTCTTCCTGATCGACGGTATTGGCGATTCATCCTGGCTCCCCCTGGCACGATGGATTCCAGCGCTGGGACGCGCCAGGATCAAGCGTAAAGTAGAGGCAGCTTGGCCCAGGTTTGAAG
>JAAZXX010000973.1 GCA_014239995.1 Verrucomicrobiia bacterium | reverse complement strand
TTTTTCTCGAGGTGGCCAGGGTACGTGGAATTTCATCCGCACATTTCCAAACAAGTTTGCAGCCGCTGTTCCACTATCTGGCTACTTCCACGGGCCGCAAAATGCTGAAGACGCAAAAGCCATCAAGCAAATCCCCATTTGGATTTTCAACGGTGATGGCGATAAAGGGGTCAAAGGCTCACGCATCAGCTTCAAAGCCCTAAAGGATGCAGGTGCCGCCGACGTCAGGTATCACGAATACAAATCACAAGGTCATGTTATTGACGACTTCGCGTACTTCACAGATGGGTTTATGGAGTGGATGTTCTCTCAGAAGCGAAAGAAATGAAACACCTCCTACTCACAACAATCGCAGCCGTGCTGCTGGTGGTGGGGCACAGTTGTTTCCAGATATTTTCATTTACAATATAAACAATTATTCTATGATGAAAGTATTAGCCATTTTGTTTGTTAGCGTCCTCGGTTGCCTGAAAAGTTATGCTGAAATAACACCCTTAATCAGTTTGAAGGTTGAGCAACTGACTTCTGGCAAAAAGCATCATTTTTTTGGCTACATCGGCCAATGCCAGACGATTCCGTGGAACGCCAGTGGACGATATGTGCTAGGCCTTGAAGTAGACAGAATCGATCGCATGCCCACCCC
>JAAZXX010000972.1 GCA_014239995.1 Verrucomicrobiia bacterium | reverse complement strand
GGATGGGACTCACTACACGGCTGAAGTCACCCTCACGGTCCATCCAGTGGATGACCTCCCTCTTGCTGTCAACGATGCCTACGAGGTGGATGAAGATGTCCAACTGAGCATCTCGAATGCCGCAGGGGTGCTCCTCAACGATTCCATCGGAGGAGATGGTGGCAGATTATCTGCCGTCATAAATGCTCAACCGCAGCATGGTGCTGCCCGTTTGGAGCCGGATGGTAGTTTTGTCTATGTTCCCCAGAAGGATTATCATGGAGAAGATGCCTTCACCTACTCGATCACCGATAGCGACGGAAGCCGTGCGACGGCCAAGGTCATCATTATGGTTCTTCCTCAGGATGAACGTCCCGTAATGTCCAACGATTTCTATGTCATTCAGGAGGATAAGACCCTGACGGTGCTTGCAGGCCGTGGGGTGCTTGCGAACGATGTGGGCGGTGGAGATGGTGGGAAACTGTCCGTTATCGAACATACGCAACCCTTGCATGGTGCCCTGACGCTGAACGCGGATGGTAGTTTCAGCTACATTCCAAATCTAGATTTCAATGGTGAGGATGTTTTTGTGTATGCCGTCGCAGACCAGGATGGGACTCATTACACGGCTGAGGTCACCCTCACGGTCCATCCAGTGGATGAC
>JAAZXX010000971.1 GCA_014239995.1 Verrucomicrobiia bacterium | reverse complement strand
GCACCAGGCCCCGGGGAACGCTCGACCATCGTCGTAGCTGCTGAATCGCCCACTGCGAACACACGTTACTTCGTGGATGTCGAACGTTATCGATTCGGCGCCGATTCCAATTTAAGCAACCCGGAGTTCTATCCCATCCCACAAGATGAAGTTACCCGTAGCACATACTATCAATGCGTGGACGCGTATGATCCGGGCACCATCGCGAAGAACACAGATCGAGGTATGAACGGACCACAAACGTTCATGCCCGTGCTGGCGAAATATGTTCAAACCAATGATGACAAGTGGGGTGTTGCCTGCGTGGCCATGCTCAAGGCCTTTCACAAGGAAATGCAGCGTCAGGTGGCGGAGCGAAAGTGGTTCTGGCAATTTGAACATCCCGCCGCCCTCATTCCGCTCTACCGGAAATATCTGATTGAAGGTGGAGCCATGGTGGCTGAGGCAGCGTGGTTCAGGGAAATGTGGCTCTACTACTGCCGCAACCTTCACGTATGGGATAGCGAACCGATCGAGTGGCGGGGTGCCTGTCATCGATCGATGCCCGAAGGCTACGCCAAGGGACGGGCGGCGGCCTGGTATCCGGATATTCCGGAAGCCTCCGATTGGAAACGTTATTCCGAACTCGTTCTTGGCGATTTCTGG
>JAAZXX010000970.1 GCA_014239995.1 Verrucomicrobiia bacterium | reverse complement strand
GGACGCCGGCAACACTCCCCACATGGGCTGGCAAATCTTTGCCTGCGCATTTCTCACCTCCGCAGAGGTAATGGTGTCAATCACGGGCCTTGAATTTGCCTACACTCAAGCACCACGGCAGATGAAGTCATTCATTTTGTCACTGTTCCTGCTCACGGTATCGTTGGGCAACTTCCTCACATCAGGCGTAACATGGGCACTAACTAATGAAACGGGTCTTTCCAGGCTCAGCATGACTCAGGAGCTGTGGTTTTGGGCGGGATTGATCTTTGTATCCGCAGTGATCTATGTGCCGGTCGCTAAGTGGTATCAGCCCCTAGAGTATCTGCAGGAAGAATCTGAAAACGGGGAAGCTACTGGCAAATGAAACACCTCCTACTCACAACAATCGCAGCCCTCTTACTGGCTGGTATTAACTTTCCTGTCAACGCCGCTACCCCCACCTTTGAGGAGTGGTTAAAGGGCGGAAAGAAGATTCCGGTCGACCGGGTCTTCACTGGTGGTTCGCCATGGTTTAACGAGAGCAATGGTCAAACCCGCTCGCCGGAGGAGGTGTATGACATTCTCTACAGCAGGCAGGGCAAGGAAGTCCCGGATCAGTTGCCCGGCCTTCCCGGCCTGGCCGGGAAGGTTTCGGAAGACTGG
>JAAZXX010000096.1 GCA_014239995.1 Verrucomicrobiia bacterium | reverse complement strand
ATTCGGGTCATGTTCACGCCATCTGGCTTATAACCTATCGGTCTTTTCGCCCCGGCGATTTCAACCAGGGTGGGGAGCAGGTCCACCGCCGAGATCAGGGACTTTGTGTCCTTTTTACCGGCAGCGACCCTGCCAGGCCAGCGCACAATGAAGGGTACCCCGACGCCTCCCTCAAAGAGTGAGGACTTGTAACCACGGCGCCCACCGGTAACTCCCTTTGAGGCGGCAATGCCCCAACCGGCTCCCGTGGCGGTGTCGTATTGGAGTTTGAGCGGGGTGGGGGAGGACGCACGGGCGGGCCCATTGTCCGAGCAGAAAATCACCAGGGTGTTTTTTGCGATGCCCAAGGCATCGAGCTTATCAAGCACTTGGCCAATACGATCATCCGCGTGGGAGAGTACAGAGGCATAAATACGTTCTGCTGGGTTTTCCATGTGGCGGAAGCGCCATTCGTATTTGGGAACGGTGTGGAATGGGGTGTGGGGTTCGTGTATCCAGAGGTTAATGAAAAAGGGTTTTCCATCATCCACACTTTTCTGGATGAAGGCGTTCGCCTGCTCGGCGTCCTCGTGTACGGGGATCTGTTCACCGGCACAGTTGAAGGCCCCGTAGGTGTCATACCCATAGGTACCTGGCAAGGGAGAGTCAGGTATCATGTCATTGGCCAGGTGCCATTTTCCAAAATGTGCGGTGGTGTAACCGGCCTGCTGCAGCATGCGAGGCAGGGAGGGTGCGTCGGTGGCGAGCCAGTCTGGCATGTTGCGCCTTGCATTACTGGGAACCCACGCGAAATGGCCGTCAATATTGTAGCGTGCTGGGAAATGCCCGGTCATGATGGCAGCACGACTCGGGGAACATACCCCGCTGGCCACGGTGAAACGTTGAAAGTCGGTGCCCTCCTGAGCCAGGCGGTCAATGTTGGGTGTTTTGATGTAGGGATGTCCATGGCATCCCAGGTCTCCCCATCCCCAGTCATCAGCCAGGATCAGGAGAATATTGGGCTTGTCCGGTGAGGCAGCCCTCACACTCAATGTGTAAAGGGCGCATAGGGTGGCCAGGAGGCAGGGGGTCAAGTGCTGCATATATTTTTTCGAGGCAATAGTTTCTGATTTACGTCAATACATCCCTGACCACATGACCGTGGACACTGGTGAGCCGTCGTTCCAGGCCATTATGATAATAATTCAAGCGCAGATGGTCCAGGCCCATCAAATGAAGCAGGGTGGCGTTGAAGTCGTAGACACTGGTGCGATCAACGGCGGCCTTGAACCCATAGGCATCACTTTGGCCAAAACTGAATCCCCGTTTCACGCCCGCACCTGCCAGGAAACAGGTAAAACTGCCAGGATTGTGGTCGCGGCCCGTGCCGTTTCCCTGGAGGAAGGGCATGCGACCAAACTCGGTGCACCACGCCACCAAAGTGTCCTCAAGTAGTCCACGTTGTTTGAGATCGCTGATGAGTGCTGCGCTTGGTTGATCCATGATTTCCGCCTGCGTCGCATGGGTCTTCAGGATGTTTGCGTGGGAGTCCCAGTTGGTGATTCCATTTCCACCGGAAGGATCACTTCCATTGAATAATTGTACGATCCGAACCCCCTTCTCGAGGAGTCTTCGTGCGAGGATACAGTTCCTTGCATAGGCACGTTTCAGATCGCTGCCCGTGTCTGTGCCATATGCCCGATGGATGTGCACGGGTTCCTTGGCGATTTCCATGACCTTGGGGACGGATGTTTGCATGCGTCCGGCGAGTTCGTAGCTTGCGATGCGAGCGGCGAGGTTGGCATCCTCCGGATACGTCTCCAGGTGGCGTTTGTTGAGATGTGCCAGAAGCATGCGAGTTGCCCGGTCATCCCTCGATGAATAGGCATCCGGCCGACGCAGGTTTGCGGGAGGTTGCTTGGCATTGAAGTCGGTTCCCTGATAGGCGGCTGGTAGGTAGCCATTGCCAAAATTATTTTTGCCTGAACGGGCAAGTCCACGGGGGTCGTTGATGGCCACGAAGGCAGGTAGCTCTTCATTCTCGGAACCCAAGGCATAGCTTACCCAGGCGCCGAGGGATGGGAATCCCTCCATGGTCATACCGGTGTTGAAAAAGTTTTCACCCTGAGGGTGGGCACTGGTATCGGTGTGCAGCGCATGAAAGAAGCAGAAATCGTCGGCCAGAGCACCAAGGTTGGGGAGCAGTTCCGATGTCATTTTGCCACTTTGACCACGTGGTTTGAATTCCCAGAAAGGCTTGGCGATATTCCCGGAAGGTCCCTCAAAGGTAATGGCCGGTAGACCGGGAGGCTTCTGCCCATGCAGCTTTGTCAGCATGGGTTTGTGATCAAAGGTGTCCACATGGCTCACCGCACCTGGACAGAAGATGATCAGGAGTCGTTTGGCAGGCACGGCAAAGTGCGGGGGGCGAGGGGCGTAGGGGTGGTCGGGCTTAATGTCTGGATGAATCGTGGCTTGATCATGATTAGCTCCAAGGAGCAGGTCCTTTTGCAGTAATTGGGATAAGCCAAGGGCACCCAAGCTGCCGGCGGTGTGGCGCAGGAAAGATCGACGATGAAGGAGTCTGCGGCCCCATGGAGAAATTGTTTCGATACTCATGGTTCACTGTTCCGTTGATGCTGCGCTTATGGAATAAAGGCAAATTCGTTGGCATTGATTAATCCTCGACATAGCACTTCGAAACCCTGCTGCCTGGCGACCTGCTGGGCGACATTCGATTCCCCTCCAGTGGGCTTTCTTGCCAGCAGGAGTTCAAAACACCGATTGACGACAGATTCAACGCTTTCGTCCTCGGTTTCTGATCTCGCACGATTAGCGATCCAACGAGCTTGATTTACCGTGAAAGAACTGTTCATCAGATTAAGGGCCTGGAGCGGTGTTGTGGAAACGGGGCGTTGTCCTCGCACCTGTCCACAGTCCGGGAAATCAAAGGCGGTGAACATCCTGTCATCCACGCGTCGCATACGCTCCTGGTACAGCATGCGTCGCCACGTTTGTGGCCCGTGATTGTTGACGACCTCCCACTGAGCATAGGTTTTTTTGATGTTATGGATTCGGAAACTGCGTCCTCCGACCTTGAGGTCCAGTTTACCCGATGCCTGCAAGATGCTGTCACGAATCACCTCGGCCTCTGCGCGACGCGGGGGATATCGCCACAGCAAGGAAGCCCCGGAATCCACGGTCATTCCCTTTTCCGATGGGAGGCTGGAGCGTTGGAAGGCCTTGGAGAGCATGATGGTACGGATCATGTGTTTCATCGACCATGGTTTTGTGTCCGGGGTCGTTGGGGACACGAATTCACTTGCCAACCAGTCCAGCAGGTCCGGGTGGGTCGGAGGGCTTCCAGCTCTGCCGAAGTCACTGGTCGTGGTTGCCAAACCGGCTCCAAAGACATGGTGCCAGATGCGATTGACCATCACCCTGGCTGTCAAGGGGTGGGATGGATGAGTGATCCAGGAGGCAAAACGTTGACGCCGTTCCGGTCCGGATGATGTTGAACTCAGGTCAAGGTTGCCTTTGAGCATTTGCGGACCAGCCGGCGAAACCTCGTCGCGTGGGTTCTCCGGACTGCCGCGATAGAGAACCCGTGTGGTGCTTGGTGGAATCAGTCGTCCGACAAAACTAGGTTGTGGCCCCTCCTGGGCAAGCTTGTGAATGAGTTTTTCAATAGTTTGGAGGCCCGACGCTCGTTCAGGGTGCTGAGGGTCCTGCTTCCGTCCAGCACCTTTGGCTGTGACCCATGTCTGCCATTGCCCGCGTGGTTCGAGGATTTCAAGCTGGTAATCATACTTGGGTAGATGGGGTTGCTGAAGCAGGAAGTCCGTGTCGTAGAAGTACTCCCTGTTATTGCTCAGGCGAAATCGTGTCAGCGTCTGAACCTGATCAAAAGTCAGTTGTATCCATGGGCGATCCTCTGATTCCTTGGAAAAATGGGCCCTCCAGGTCATGGTTCCGAAGGATCCGTCAATCAGGCGAGTGATGGGGTTGCGTCCTTCGCTGCCTTCCGCGGGGAAACCCGCGACCTTCGTCCCATGACGCCGGTCTGCCAGGTTCTTTTTTGGATCTTCGGGTCCAAAGAATTCGACTTCGTCCAGCGTGACTTTCGGCGTGTTGAAACGGATCCGTACAGATGTGGTCCTGACAGTCGGAAAGTGTACTTCACGAAATGCCCCCCAGTCCTCCTCCCATGCTCCGGATTCTGCGAGGCTTGCCCGCTGCGCCATGATTGTTCCCATGAGGGCCTCTCCACGCTTCCGGCGGGGATGGTCTTGGGATAATTCAGGAAAACGGCTGCCAAATTCGATATCCTGAAATATCCCCGACATCGCATAATAGTCCCGTAGTGAAATAGGATCAAATTTGTGGTTGTGACAACGCGCGCAGTTCATGGTGACGCCCATGATGGACGCCCCAATGGTTTGCATGATTTCATCGATACGATCAGCCCTTGCCTGACGTACGGCTGAAGGTTCCCGTCCTACGGTGGCGGCCGGGACGTGTGGGCCTGCGACCAGAAAGCCCATGGCATCCCCAGCACCCATGGCATCCCCGGCAATCTGTTCCCTCACGAATTGATCATAAGGAAGATCTTCGTTGAAGGCGCGTATTACGTAATCACGGAAAACCCACGCATTTTTTCGGTAAAGGTTGGCCTCAGACCCATTGGATTCGGCCCAGCGGATGACATCCAGCCAGTGCTGTGCCCACCGTTCACCAAAATGAGGCGAGGCAAGCATCGCATCAATCATTTGCGTGTAGGCTTTCTGGAAATCGAGCCGTGATGCCTGCAGGAACCCTCTCACTTGCTCAGCTTTCGGAGGTAAGCCCGTCAAGACGATAGAAGCCCTTCGAATCAGCGAGCGGGCATCTGCCGAATCATTAGGGGACAATCCCGCATCCCGGAGCTTGACATTCAGGAAGGCGTCAATGGCTTGGTTCCCAGTGGCAGGAGGATCAGGGCGTTCGAAGGGCTGAAAGGACCAAAGGTCGGGGGTATCATTCTCTATGGCCTCCATTTGTCCGGGCCAGGGAGCTCCTTGCTGGATCCAGGATTCAATGAGGGTGATCGCATCCGAGCTCAGGGGCTTACCTTTCGGAGGCATGCGTTCGTCTGCATCTCCGGATTGAATCAATGCCATCAAATGGCTCTCATTGGGTTTGCCGGGAATGATCGAGGGTAGTCCTCCATCGCCACCCCTTAGGAGTGAAACGCGCTGATCAACGCGCAAGTTGGATTTCTGCTTATCGGGTCCATGACAATCCAGGCAGTGTTCCTGAAGAATGGGAAGGATCTCGAGCTTGTAATCGGTGGCAAGAGCCTGGTTCAGCATCAACAATGCCACCGACCATGCTGTGTGATTAAAACACTTCGAGAGGACTTTACAGTTGAAATGACGACTCAGCATAAAGCGATGTTGTCTTCTTTAGCATGACTTGTTGCCCTTGATCAATACTCTGTATTGCAGGAAGCGTGACCGCCTGCTGGTATCCTGTCCTGCCGAGACAGGGGGGGAAGTATGTGCCAAATTTGCTCCGAATGAATTTTTTTTACATTTGATGGTCTCCCTGGGGAGATGGATGTCTTCAGGTAATTTGTTTTGCATTTAGGTGTCGCTCAGCTAATTTTTGACGCTACCTCATGATGGATCGTAACCAGGGAAATCCAAGCTTTTGCCTGTGGGTACCAGTGGTCGTGAGCCTCGTCTCGGTTTTCCTGCTTGTGAGCCTTGCATCATTGGATTGGCTGCGTGCAGAGGGCGAAGGGGGCTTCAGCGAGGGAGCCATACGCTGGGGAGAGCTTTTGAGGCAAGGACCCGTCAGGGAGCCGATCAACACTTTCAGCAACCTGGGTTTCATCATCGTGGGAATCCTGGTGGGTCGTATTGCCATGCGTGATCGACTAAGAGCCAGTGAGGTCTTGGGAATGAATCCCTTGAACACGGGTTCCGCCCTCTGCGCCATGTTTGCCAGCGCAGCGGCTTTTCTGGGTCCGGGGAGTGCTGCCATGCATGCATCCAACACGGAGTGGGGTGGCAAGGTGGATGTGTTTTCCATGTATCTCTACGTTACCTGGGGCCTGGCCTATGCGTTGATGCGCCTTCTGGATTTGCGGGTTCGGTGGTTCTGGGCAATTTATGGGTTCCTGATATGCTTTTCCGTCGCTCGCATTTTTTTCGACTGGAACCCGCTCAATGCAAGTCTGAATGAGCTTTTCGGCGCTTGCATCCTGCTTTCCCTCGGTGGGGAGTTTCTACTACGCGCGATCCGCCGGAGTCTGACGGCCCAGTGGGGTTACCTCGTGGCAGCAGTGGTGGCGTTTCTGATTGCCCATCGGGTTTTCTGGATTCCCAACCAGAAAGGTGACAATTTTTGCTATCCTGTCTCGTCTATTCCCGGGCATGGCATATGGCATATACTCTCTGCACTTGCCATTCTTTTTACCTTTCTCTACTTGCGGTCCGAGAAACCAGCTGTCTCCCGACAGGGCTCGGGAAGACGTTGAGGGCAAGGAAAACAGAACCCTTGCGAGCATGCTTTTCGCATTTTCATCATTGTCTCAGAGAAAAAGGATGGGGTTGAGGAAGGTACATTTGTAGTTCCGGAAGTAATCAGTCACCAGCCCCGGTAACCAGGCGTTGCTGGCGATAAGTGTGGTCACCGGAAGCCCTATCCACTAGCATCCAGCACTCCTTTTCTCCATGAGCATGACCCATTCAGTCAAGACACATCATCACGGTATCCTTCTAGCATTTGTCTTAGCCTGCGGGCAGGTCAGCATGGGGCACGCCAAAGGGCACTTGTCCTCAATGAGACTGTCTTTCCGCCATGTCGTGGATGGCAAACCCTTGCTGAGCGATTCGTTACGCTATCAGAACGCTTATGGTGAAACTTACTCGATCTCACGCTTGAGCTATCTCCTCAGTGGCTTCGCCCTGGAAACGGAGACCGGGGAACTCATTGCTCTTCCTGATCAAACGGTGTGGATGGATCTCGGGAAACGCCGAACTTCCGCGACCCTAACTTCTATTCCCGAAGGCAGGTATCGTAGTCTGCGATTCTTCATCGGTCCGGAAGCGAAAGACAACGAACGTGATCCGGTTTCCTTTCCGCCTGAGCATCCTCTCAATCCGAATGCAAACGGACTGCATTGGAGTTGGCAGGGTGGCTTCATCTTCATGGCTTTGGAGGGAAAGTTCAGTAGCGAGGGCTCATCGATTTCTGGATTTTCCCATCATCTCGCCAGATCGCCAAACCGGACGCCAATCACCTTGGCTGGGAACCTTGATCTTGCTTACCCCCTGACCTGTGAAATCGATTTTGATATCGGAAGTCTCCTCAACGCACCCCAGCCTTTATCGTTTCTGCGTGACGGTAAATCCACTCACTCTCGCGAGGGCGATCCGATCGCGCAAGCGCTAGTAAAGAACTTGCCAGGAGCGTTTCGCATGCGACAGCTAGTTTCGAACGTTCCTGAGGTCATGCTGGCAAGCAAAGTCAAGCCGCTCTATCTGCCTGTGAACTTTACACCATACCCGTTTAAATTAAGCCGATCCTTTCCCATGCCCAGCCTCCCCAGAGACAATCCACTGCTTCAAGAACGTGTTGATCTTGGGAGGAGACTTTTCCATGAAACTAGTCTTTCAAGAGATGGAACGATCTCTTGTGCCACCTGTCATTTGCAGAAGCATGCCTTTACCGATCCTCGAAGATTCAGTGTTGGTGTTGATGGACAGGAAGGTACGCGCAATGCCATGCCACTTTTCAACCTGGCGTGGAAAACGAGTTTTTTCTGGGAGGGGCGTGCGCCATCACTGCGCGCGCAGGTGCTGATGCCGATCCAAGATCACACAGAGATGGATGAAACGCTTGAGAACGTTACAGACAAACTTTCCAAGCAAGAAGGCTATCCTGCCGCCTTTGCCAGGGCCTTTGACAGCCCTGAGGTCACCTCAGAACGTATTGGCTTGGCCATCGAGAACTTTCTTCTCACGCAGACCTCCTTTCAATCCAAGTTTGACCAAGTTCTGGGTGGTAAGGCGCGTTTCTCTGCAGCCGAGCAGCGCGGTTTTGAACTTTTCATGACGGAGTATGAGCCTCGTTCCCAACGATTTGGTGCCGATTGTTTCCACTGTCATGGTGGGGCGCTTTTCAGTGATCACCAGTTTCACAACAATGGTCTTGATGATCTTTCTGCTATCGATTCA
The DNA here is from genome assembly GCA_014239995.1 of Verrucomicrobiia bacterium. GTDB lineage: Bacteria > Verrucomicrobiota > Verrucomicrobiia > Limisphaerales > AAA164-E04 > AAA164-E04. The sequence continues at coordinate 1,434 of JAAZXX010000096.1, read as the reverse complement.
GGCCGCTTTAACGTTACAGGTGAAGCAGGCGATCAAGGTAAGTTTGCCACTCCCAGTTTGCGTAACGTGACTCTGACAGCTCCCTACATGCACGATGGACGATTTGCGACGCTTACCCAAGTGGTGGAACACTACAATTCGGAATTGGTTCGCAGCCCAACGCTAGATGCGAATCTAGCCAAACACCCAGCCTCTGGACTCGGCTTATCCAAGAAAGAGGTGCGTGCCTTGGTCGCATTCTTGGAAACGCTTACTGACGAGCAGTATACCAATCTTTCCAGATAAATAAGTTTTTCAAGTTGCTTCTGAGCCATCTTAACAAGCTGGAGGGCTTTTAATCACTGGAGTCCGATGAGTCCAACTGAAACATATGGAGCAAGATATGGATATTTAACGATGTTCGCTTTGATTGTGGATATTTCCATATCCACAACGACATCAAGGAGATGAGGGTTTCCAAATGGTGTCCAGTATCCGCACGTTTTAAGGATCGGAAAGTATCGAAAGTCGCTATGGAGCGCTACAAGCAACTTGGCAATCTGTACTCTCTCGGTGGCTGTGCGATAATGTGATTCATGACCATGCTGGTAACAGGGTGTATTCGGTTTTCATCGGTGGCTTTGAGGTGGCGCGAAAAATGTGTTGGATTCAGCCTCTGCGTGCAAATCCACACTGGCTATCAACATGATTTGGACATATTTGTGTGTAATATTTATGCCATAAAAATAAAATTCAAGATCTCTTTTTACTCTTCTCTCCCAGCATCTTAGCTTGTTTAAAGATTCGGAAATTTCAACTAAAATAAAAATCTTCTTGGTTGATGGATCACATTCCCGTTAGATGATGGAGGACCAGCAAACTCATGGAGAACAAAGTTGACAAAGTAGCCAGTGCGGTCACAAGACCGGTGTCTATTATTGTCGTTGATGATGAGGAGCTTATAGGGAAAGCAGTGACGCAGGCTCTCGAATTATTCGGGTATCAAGTTGGCTGTTTCTCATCCGCTGAGGATGCGTTACGAGTCTTTGAACAGGCCCCATCCGAGTTTGACGTCGTTATTTCCGACTACACCATGCCATGCATGGATGGACTCGAGTTGATTCGAAGGATGCGATCGAAAAAGCAGACTTTGCTCACCATCATCATGACCGGAGCCTTGGACCAATGGGACGAGCAAACTTCCAAGCGTCGCGGGGTAGATGGTTTTTTTGGAAAGCCTTTCAAGCCCAGTGAGCTCGTTGCATTCCTCAAGCAGGCCCTGCGACCGGAGCAGGTTTGACTCCTTGGTATCTTTTCATGCCTGCTGCCGCGACCTTTGTGTGACCATCGCACTTGAAAGCCGGAGTTTCCTTCAATTACGATCTCGACGACCCTTGGGTGCCTTATTTGCCTTAAATTATCTGTATTTGTTCTATCAAAAATCAATGAATATTT
>JAAZXX010000969.1 GCA_014239995.1 Verrucomicrobiia bacterium | reverse complement strand
TTGGCGACTGAACATGCTATGCTGATGATGCCTTCGGATTCCGTTTTTGTTTCCGTGTCAAGTCTGTTTTGACAGGAACAGGAAAAACTTTTATTAATAATTTAAAAATTGCGGTTGTCAGAAAACCGAGCGAGGTCTACGGTGCCGTCCCTGCTACCACGAACTGCAAACGAAGCAACCCATGAAAAAAATCGACGCAATCATCAAGCCCTTCAAGCTTGAGGATGTCAAGGAGGCGCTTGCCGCCGTCGGCGTTGAGGGAATGACAGTGACGGAGGTGAAAGGATTTGGCCGACAAAAGGGCCACACCGAGATTTATCGTGGAAGCGAGTACACTGTTGATTTTCTCCCCAAGATAAAGCTTGAGATTGTGCTGGAAGACGATCGCGTACAGGACGCGATAGATTCCATCGTAAAGAGCGCCAAGACGGACAAGATCGGGGATGGTAAAGTCTTCGTCAGTTCCGTCGAGGGTGTAACCCGAATTCGAACCGGTGAAACAGGAATCGATGCGGTTTAAGGGTGCTCCCGCGCCAACTCGCCTCCGTTTTTGTTTTTCAGCGGTTAAAGAGACCAACTGAAACCGAGGATTGAGCGCGATGACCCAGTAAATCGCAAGCAGTAGCTGTTAGTGGTACTAAGCGAGAAGAAAACTGT
>JAAZXX010000968.1 GCA_014239995.1 Verrucomicrobiia bacterium | reverse complement strand
GTTGTTGAAGGAGTTAATCCTTAGTTTTTTAAGAGTTATAACAGGTAATCCTCCAAAGGTTTCACCAAAGCCGGTTGCACCCGGGTTAATAAATATTTTGGCATTACCGGATACGTTTCTGAACACATTAGCTTCAAGTGAAGGCGCATCACCTTCAAAAGTAACGCTCGTCAGACTTCTGCAGCTTGAGAAGGCAGATTTCTCAATGCTGGTGACGCTGTCGGGGATTCTAACGCTCGTCAGGCTACTGCAGCCATTAAAGGCATATTTCGGAATGTTGGTGACACTTCCGGAGACCGTCACGCTTTTCAGATTGTTTTTACTCGATAAAAACACTCCTCCGAACCCAGCCCTTAAGATGCTGTCTGGGATCGTCACGCTTATCAGACTGTTGCAGTAAGCGAACGCCGAGCCCCCAATGCTGGTGACGCTGTCGGGGATCGTTATGCTCGTCAGACCACAGTATTCGAAGGCCCTGCCCCCAATGCTGGTGACGCTGTCCGGTATCGTCACGCTCATCAGGCTAACGGAGTCATAGAATGCTAGATCCCCAATGCTGGTGACGCTGTCGGGGATCGTTATGCTCGTCAGGCTACCGCAGTGAGCGAAGGCTTTCTTCCCAATGCTGGTCACGCTCTCGGGGATTCTAACGCTGATCAGGCTACC
>JAAZXX010000967.1 GCA_014239995.1 Verrucomicrobiia bacterium | reverse complement strand
TGGGCTCGGATCACCAGTTGGCCGAGCGACTTCCTGATCCTAAGATGGATCAGGAGGCATTCGACCCTCCACGAGAATTCAAGCATCCGTCACTAACCTCCGACATCACTTCTAAGGAGGATCGCTTTCTTATCGCCACCTTGGGTTTGTCCGGGAAGAAGGAGACGTTTGAGGTCGAGCGAGTCATTGGCGAAACCCCACTTCGGCAATATCTGGTCAAGCTCCCCCGGGGGCGTTTGCAAGCGGTGGATCTCTCGCATGACCCCCACAAAAACGAGTGGTTCAACGTGTTTGGAGATGAGGATCGTCAAGCCGGTGAGTGGGGGCACTGGACTGGGCGCGGCATGAACTGGAACACGCAGTGCGCCTCATGCCACAACACGCGTCTGCGAAAGAATTACGACGAGACGACTGATTCCTATCACACAGCGATGGCCGAGATGAGCGTAAGCTGCGAGGCCTGTCACGGGCCGATGAAGGCGCACGTTGACTGGCGGAAGGCGTTCGCCGGGACGACCGACAGCGACCCGACGCTGCGCAAGTTCGACAGCACACAATGGCTCGCGGCCTGCGGTAAATGCCATTCGCGCCGCACGGAGTTAACAGGGGACTTCAAGCCCGGTGACAGGTATCTCGACCACTTCTCACATGTCATCCCCGACGAGTCGG
>JAAZXX010000966.1:401-674 GCA_014239995.1 Verrucomicrobiia bacterium | reverse complement strand
AGAACGAACAAGTAATGGGACCGTATACTGTCGATCAGTTGAGGGCGTTCATTGAAAACGGTACGTTTTCGGAGAACGATCAAGCCTGCTTTGATGGAGAGAACTGGGTGACGGTTGGTGAAGTTCCGGGATTAGCCGAATGAGCTTCTCGCTCACATGCCGTTAGCTCTGGCTGTTTGATTTGTGCTGAGTTTTGTCCGATGGCAATGACTTCAATTTGGTGACTGGGCGATGGTCATGTCGTTGGTAAAGCCGGCGGCCTTGACCGTGATC
>JAAZXX010000966.1:0-391 GCA_014239995.1 Verrucomicrobiia bacterium | reverse complement strand
GTCGCATAGAAGCCTCGGGATGAGAACGCCAAATGAGTATGCGGAACAACAGAACGGATCGGAAAAGATTCATCCTACGATCCGGCCTACGACCTCCTCTGCGGATGAATCTTGCAGGACTACCATACTATGATATTGTCCACAAATCTTCTCACCCAAATTGGGCCAGAAAGTCGACGGCTGGCACTCCATCCTGTTAATTACTTTGAACAGTCTCCAAGCCTGCGATCATACGACACTTAAGTTTGTTAAACCTACCGAACAGTTCAATTTGGAGGAGGAACACTAACAAGCGATTTGATATTTCGTAAGTCCACATCTTGACGCTTTGTTAATTATCAGAGGATTGGCGGACGGGGAGATCACCCACTGAGCTTCGGCTCCGTTCGAA
>JAAZXX010000965.1 GCA_014239995.1 Verrucomicrobiia bacterium | reverse complement strand
ATCGGTGACGGCATCGACAGCGATGACCGTCACTGGCGTGCCGGTTACGCGCAGGCGTTGGAGGATGTAATGGGGACGTTGAACAGGTATCGGAAGGTTTAGTTGCCAGCGGCTTCTAATTCCTCACCCGTCTTGCCGCCGTGTTTGCGGAGGAGGTCACTCGACCAGCTTGACCCGGTAGAAGTTTCGTTTGAACGGCACTAGCGGTTGCCTTGGGTCGATGAACTTGACCTGTTTTCCGGTTCCCTCGATTGTTTCCAACTCACCCCACTGCTTTAAATCTTGCGTCACCTCGATCACATAGGTCTTCCCATCTTTGGCAGTGAAACTAAAATCAAATGGCCCTTTGCTGTAAACCAGTTGAGGCATCAGTGCCAATTCTTCAGCCGTTCTGCCGCCGTGTTTGCGGAGGAGGTCTGCGGTTTCGGTTTTTTTGCGCCAGATAGCCAAATCCAGCGGTGTCTTTCCTTGGTTTCGACCAGACACAATTATTGCATTCACATCCGCACCATTGGCGATGAGAAGTTCGGCGACTTCATTGTGACCGTAGACAGCTGCATTATGCAAAGGAGTCGTCCCATCCGCAGTCTTCGCATTCACATCCGCGCCAGCAGCCAAGTGTTGTTTGACTGCTTCGATGTCTCCTTTTCTGGCAGCATCAAGCAGTACATTCAATTCTTCAC
>JAAZXX010000964.1 GCA_014239995.1 Verrucomicrobiia bacterium | reverse complement strand
ATAGCTTAGGCAAACTCTTTAACATAATACTAAATAATAGGTTTGACAAGTTTTTGACTGATAATAACATCATTCATGAGACCCAATTTGGGTTTTCAAAAAAAGCGCGTACATCCGACCATATAAAACCGGTAGCAAACGAGAGTTCCCGGAGGGAACCCGGTGCTCTACTGGGAAAGGCTCCTTGTAAGTTCTTTAGAAGGTTGGAAGCAAACCCTTCAAACTTTTCAAAAGAAACTTGCTTAAAACAAATGAATGATGCTGATGGCAAAATCACCATTTTGGTCACAAATAATCAAGATCAAGGAACAAAATGGTTAATGGTTGCCATAGTGGTATTTGATATTCGGTCAATCTGTGAACAACATAAACCGAGTATGCACGCCAATAGGACTGTCTGTACAAAGTTTCAAGCAGATTAGACCACTATGAAAAATTTGCAATTATGACGTCATGGCGGCCATCTTATATTTTTTTCGAAAACGAAAGTAGCATAAAATCACTCAGGACATCCATATGTACCTACATATCAAATTTCATCAAGATCCGACCATTTTTGACGAAGTTAGAATTTTGGCGGGAAACACGTTTTACGTATGACGTCATAGCCGCCATTTTGAAAATCGTAGGACTTCAAATTTAAAACGGGAGGCTCTTCAACCTAAACTGAACCTTATGGTGAAAACC
>JAAZXX010000963.1 GCA_014239995.1 Verrucomicrobiia bacterium | reverse complement strand
TTAGCCATCGCCAAACGGCTTCTTCTAAAAAAACTTGGATTCCGAATGTTAATGGATGTCATCCCGCTGGATGCGACACTTGTGAAAGGCTCCCATGGGACCCGACCCGCAAATGAACGTCACTTTCCTGTCATGGTTACAGGCGAATCGGATATGCTGCCCGATGCCAAAAGCATTGATTCCACAGCCGTTGCCGCCTGCATAGAGTCGGTTTTATGTATGTAGTAAAGCCTTTTAGATTCATTTTTTGCCATCATACAGAACCCCATGAACTTTGAACCTAGATGACCAAGAAAGAGGCTCAGATAAGACTCCGTGATTTATGTGCAAACCTGCGCCGGCATAATTACGCATATTATGTCCTGGCGGATCCGAGTATCACGGACCATGAGTATGACCGTCTTTACAACGAACTGGTAAATATCGAGGCCCTCTACCCAGAATACATTGAAAGAGATTCCCCGACCCAGAAAGTGGGGGGAAGCCCACTGGAAAGTTTTGCATCCATCATACATGCAGTTCCAATGATGAGCCTGGACAACACCTACTCACGCGATGCACTGGCCGCCTTTTTAACGCGTGTTCAGAAACAACTACCAGACCATTTACTTGGCTGGACGGTTGAACCCAAGATTGATGGTGTCGCGGTCAACCTGCGGTATGAACATGGAAAACTGGTACAAGGTGCCAC
>JAAZXX010000962.1 GCA_014239995.1 Verrucomicrobiia bacterium | reverse complement strand
AAATCATCCTTAAGGTTTCGATAACCACAGTCATAACTCACACCAAGGATCTCGTGCCCTTGCTCTCGCAAATGCGACATTATTTCGCGTGCACGAGAAGAATGTCCTGATCCACAGCCAGATATTCCATACACAATTTTTGCCATTACTCTTTCTCCACTACCTTAATCTAATTAACTCCGATAATATAAAAAAATCACGCTTTTGAGCCACACCCCACCAGAAGCACGGCTGCGATTGTTGTGAGTAGGAGGTGTTTCATAGGTCTGTGGCGTTCAAGTGGTGGTGTCGTCTGGTATAATTTCATTGGGTGGTGCATTTTTTTTGCGATAGACCATGTAGCCAAGCAAACCCCAAAGCAGCCCACCGACAACTGCACCGATTGCTCCTCCGTAAATCGCATGAAATGCGCCGCCGTATGGAAGGCTGTCATCCAATGCAATCATAATCCCACAGACCGTTGTAACGACCATCACGACCATCCCACCAAATCCTGCTATAAATCTTCTCTTACTACCAAATACTATTTCTATTAGCGTTTTCTTGGTTGGACTCATTACGCAGAGCCGACCGTCACCCCGATGAGTGCGGTTTTCAACCCGTTTTAACTGTTGCCGCCGACCAACAACCCTGCGGCGTTTAAGTGGTGGAGTGGTCTAGTTTAAATACTGCCTCCAAAGTTTTCCCAAAAATACAAACACAGCCCACA
>JAAZXX010000961.1 GCA_014239995.1 Verrucomicrobiia bacterium | reverse complement strand
CCCATCACACTCCCGGGGCTGACAAGGTGACGATTCATGAAGATGGCGATGGTGATGGTCATTATGAAACCCACACGACCTTTCTGGAGGGTTTGAACATGGCCAATGCGGCCTTGAAGGGACGCGGGGGTGTCTGGGTGATGCACACGCCTTACCTTCTCTTCTATCCTGACGCCGACGAGGATGACCGTCCCGATGGTCCCCCGGTGGTGCATCTGGCGGGATTTGGTTTCGAGGATTCTCATTCCATCGCCAACGGTCTGGTCTGGGGACCTGATGGCTGGCTTTACGGAGGGCAGGGGAGTACATGCTCATGCCGGGTGACACGCCCGGGCATGGATGCAGAGGATGCTTCGGGTGTCTACTTCGAAGGTTGCATGGTATGGCGTTATCATCCAGACACCCGTGCCTTTGAAATCTTTGCGGAGGGGGGAGGGAACACCTATGGCCTTGAATTCGATGCCCTCGGTCGCCTGTATTCCGGCCATAACGGGGGCCAAACCCGTGGATGGCATTTTGTGCAGGGCGGGTTTTATCAAATGCAGGGGGTGAACCCGGGTAAGTTCGGACCTCCGCGCAATCCATACGCTTTCGGGGATCTCCCGATGATGAGCACCTCTGATCCCGTGGTGCGTTTCAGCCATTTCGGGGCCTTTGTGGAAGGGTCTGCCATGCCATCGGCTTTCCGTGGTCAGCTTTTTGTGATGGA
>JAAZXX010000960.1 GCA_014239995.1 Verrucomicrobiia bacterium | reverse complement strand
GGGCGACCTGCCGTTTCCACGGGCTGCCCGGATTGCGGCCAAGCTTGGCTAGGTGCCTGGCCCAAGCGGTGTGCTCCGCCGGGTCGTCGTCCTCGCCGCCATCGGAGTGGTCGATGGGGTAGCCCTGGCTTTCCTCCACCTTGTCAATCCAGTGGCACCAACTCTCGATGGCCTTGGGTTGCACGGCGGCACCGGGCGCGGCTTGGGCGCGTTTGCGGGCGGGGTGGTTTTTATAAAACTCCATGCACGACGACGGCGCGTGAATGATCAGCGCACCCCTGGCCCGTGCGGTGTTGAGAAGTTGATTCATGCGCGGCGCCATTTCGCCGACGCGGCCGACGGCGTTTTTGCAGTGGTGCAGATCCCACATGTCGCAGACGATCACCGCCGTCGCCTTGGCGTCCCAAAGAACTTTTTGTTGCCGCACGGCCCAGTCGCCGTCGGCGTCCCTGACGCGGTCGCGTGTGTTGAGGGTGAACGTCTCGGCGTTGGCCAAGGTGAGTGAAAACAGGATGGGAAAAATGGCGGCGCGTTTCATGAAATCGATGCGTGTCTTCGGCGGTGTTGCTATCGGCTTGGCCAAGCGTTGTCAACCAAAACACGCCGTGTTGCAAACAAGGCTTCGCAAAGGTTGCCCGGCGGTTTAGCTTGGCCAAGCGAAGCGGATTATGAGCGAGACGACGGCCCAACCCACCCCCCCCAGCGACGGGAAGCTTACATTGC
>JAAZXX010000095.1 GCA_014239995.1 Verrucomicrobiia bacterium | reverse complement strand
TCTTAGCTGGAGCTTTCTTAGCTGGGGCCTTCTTAGCTGGAGCTTTCTTAGCTGGGGCCTTCTTAGCTGGAGCTTTCTTAGCTGGGGCCTTCTTAGCTGGAGCTTTCTTAGCTGGAGCTTTCTTAGCTGGGGCCTTCTTAGCTGGGGCCTTCTTAGCTGGAGCTTTCTTGGCAGTCTTCTTTTTGGTCTTCATGGTTTGTTCTATGGGTGTTTCTTGTTTTTGTTGAGGAGCTGTCTTCTCGTGGATGATGCTTCGAACAGTATCAATTTTGCCACCCACTTTTTTCCTGGCACGACCAATGGCCGTCTGCGTTTTGTTGATGGTGTCAGCGAGAACATGACACCCTTCCCGTAAGCCTTGAGTCAGTGCTGTATTTTGGTTCAACTCAATGCCACGGTCACTTAAGAACAAATCAATATGACGAAAAAGATCGCCTCGCTTTATTTTCTTCATGGACTAGATTGTAAAACGATCAATCTATCAACATAGCACAAAGAAAAAAATAAGCAAAATTACCTTGTCTAAAATGTCACCTCATGGAGTTGCCGATTGACTTGTGTCCTACTTTTTAGGCAACCAAGGCCAGGGTTGCACGAACGCTCGATGCGCCCACGCTTTCCAACGTGAAGCCATCGCTTTCACCCTGTCTGGTTGTTTGTCCGCAAGGTTGTTCATCTCTGAGCGGTCACGGGTGAGATTATAGAGTTCCCAAGGTTGAAGTTTACCTGTGTGCATGCTTCCCTTGCGGACAAGTTTCCATTCGCCCATACGGACGGCACAGTTTGCCTCATGCTCCCAATAAAGAACGTTTCTCTCGATGCTTCCTCCGTCAAAAACTGGGGTCAGGGAATGCCCTTCCATGGGGTGAATAGGTTCGTTGCGGAATGTCTCCGGGTATTGCGTTCCTGAAACCTCCACGCAGGTCGCCATGATATCGATCAGGTGGCTGGGTTGATCCCTCAGCCCGCCCCGATCCTTGATGTGAGTGGGCCAGTGTACAATCAAAGGCGTTGCAATGCCTCCTTCGTGTACCCAGTGCTTGTACTCCCTGAAAGGTGTATTGGAAACATTCGCCCAGTCACGGCCATATGCGATATAAGTGTCCTCGGGGCCCGGCATGATTCCGGGGCCACCCTGAACAGGCCTGCCATCCCGTGTTTTCATGGGAGGCCAGAGAGTGGGTTGAAGTTCATCTTTACCCATGGGGGTTCGATCCTTCATGGAAGAAAGCCAGCGCTCGTTGATTTGCTCTCCCCTTCCGAAACCCTCGGCGCACCCTCCATTGTCCTGCAAGAACATGATCAAGGTGTTTTCCAGTGCGCCATTCGCCTCTAAGGTCTCAAGTAGTTTGCCAATGCCCTGGTCCATACGGTCTACCATGGCAGCGTAAACCTCCATGCACTTGATCTCCCATTCCTTGTTTGGAGTGTCTCTCCAACGTCCGGAAGCGGGACTCAGTTTTGTGTCAGAACCGATCAGTCCAAGCTGTTTCATGCGCTCGAAACGCTTCAATCTAACGAAGTCATAGCCGAGGTCGTAATCCCCCTTGTATTTTTTGATGTCTTCCTCCAGAGCGTGCATGGGCCAGTGCGCTGCGGTGTAGCTGACATACATGAAAAAAGGATCCTCGCCGGATTGATCAAAATGGTCCTGAAGGTAGCTAACGGCATTGTCTGTAATGGCGTCTGTGTAGTAGAACCGCTGTGGCTGGTAGAGTGGGTCGTTTTCCGGGGTGATGAAGGTGTTCTGGCGACACAGTGTATTCGGGTCGTAGAAACTACCCGCTCCAATAATCGTGCCGTAAAATTTTTCGAAACCACGCTGAAGAGGCCAGTTATCCTTGGGACCCGTAGGACTGGTGTGTGTAGTCACATGCCACTTGCCGCTCATGTAGGTGTGGTATCCTGTAGGTGCCAAGGCCTCAGCCAAGGTGACGCAATGTCTGTTGAGCTCCGGTTGATATCCCGGCAATCCCCTGTCTCCAAGCATGTGTCCCACCCCCGTTTGATGCGCGTATAGTCCGGTTAAAAGCGAGGCACGCGTAGGGCAGCACCTTGCTCCATTGTAGAATTGGGTGAATCGCAGACCATCTGCCGCCATGCGATCAAGGTTGGGTGTGCGGATTTCCCCCCCGTAGCAACCGATGTCGGAATAGCCCATGTCGTCGGACATGATGAGAAGGATGTTCGGGCGAGCCTCTGCCAGGATGATGGGCAGAAGGGTCAGGCATAACGTGAGGTGAAATCTCATCAAACCAATGTTTCCTCGTTGTCTCATGAATCAAGTGGTCGCATTATGGAATGCAAGCATGGGCCCGTAAAGTAATAAGTCCCCCCGGGAACACTTAAGCATTGCAGTTCCTCGTGAGTTACGGCAAATAAACGGGCCTGTCTTATTCAGGACAAGAATCATTTTAAATAGACCGACAGCTCATGGCTAAGAATCAGTTGACCGAAAAGGAAGTGGTGGAATTACTGCAGTCCGTGCTTTCCAAGACGATGGAAGATACCCACTTGGCACAGAAGATACTCGATGGTATCCGAGGTGAGATGGAGCGAAAAAAACAGGCACAAGCTTTCCAGGAATTCTGTCGTCGATGCCCATTGCCCAACCTTGAGGATGGCACCTTGAAAGAGGTGACACAGCGCTTTGAGGAAACCTTTGGTCGCGATTTGATTGATTTTGTCGTTGATGAAAAAGACAATACCTTAAACGTCGAACTCAATGTTCCAAATGGTCCATTGGTCAGTTCCATTGAAATCAATGATCTGCCCCTTCACGAGCAGGAAATGGAGCCAGAGGTGAAGGTCAAGTATGTTCCTTTTCCGGTCGCATTGCCGGGTGATCCTGAACTGGTTTGGACGCTTGCCAAGCGGGAAACCATGACCCCTGACGAGGCGGCGCGCGCCTTGCACGAGGCACAGGTTGAATTCTGGGAATCCAAAAGTGGGCAACTTCAGTTGCGCAAGGGTGCCGAGCGCATTTTTTCGGAATTCATACTACGCGTTCCTGCGAAGTTCCTCACCGAACTGGGCCTGAAACGACACTACAAGGATCCGGAGCCTGTCAAGGTGTTGCGTAAGTCCATCCCCGGTTGATTAAAGATGGCATGCGCCAGTCGTTGTGGGCTATGCCTGTCAATGTCGCGCTTGCCCGACTACTCTACCAGGATCGCCTTCAGATCTACAAAATCCCTGCCCTTCTGTATGCCCGTGGCCAGCGAAGGATCCGTGGTAAAGACCTTGACCGTGTCGCCCTGGATGCGAGTGATGATGGTGCCGTCCTCAGGTCTCTGGACTTCGTTTCCGTAGAGAAGATGCAACCGCCTTCCATTAAGTAGCTCCAGTCCCTTTACCTCGACAGCCAAGTGTCGGTGGGAGTCCTTATTGACCACAATCAGTACACTGTGACCATCCCTATGGCATTGAATGGCTTTTACCCCATTCCCCTTTGGTTCAAATAGATCTGGGATCACGTGAGCGGCGAGTGGCGTGATGTTGTCTTCATGAAGAAAGGTGGCGATGGCTGCAATCTCGGAGGTGAGTGCGTAAAGGGATTGTCGGAAATCTGCGTCGTCGATTGTCTCAGTGCCCCAGTAGAGCAGGCCCCGGGTGCCGTGTACAATGGCGTCGTAGGCCATGAAACGTGATTGGGCGAAACTGGGGTAAAGCCTTTTGCGATCCTGATGGATGGTATGCCATGAAAAGCCCTGCAAGACCATCCATACGGGACGACCCTTGCCGATGGCATCCCATCGCTTTACGAGTCGTCCCGTGCTTTGCAGGTCTGTTCCCGCGGCACGGACGGCATAATAATCACAGCCGATGATATCGATGTCATCCACGTAGCCGCGTGCATAAGAGGCATCGCTGTCTGCGGCCTCGTTGATCCAGAAAGGCCTTCCCTTGGGATCGTTTCTCTTGAGCCACTGAATGCTTGTACGCATGCGTGCCATGAGGTCGTTGCCGACCGATGCAGCGTAGTTGACTGCAATGGGCAGTTGATTGTTCCAGTCCTCACGGGTGAATCCGGCCCGTTCCTTGAGAAAACTATAGGCGGTGAAGGTCCATACGATTTCGTCGGGACCTTCCCAGATTGCCAGTGCGGGGTGATTCCAGAGTGTCGCGGCTCGCTGTCGCAGCTCATCGGTCAGACCGTCCTGTACGCTCATGGAGACCCAAGCTCTCATTCCGAGTTCTCCCACACGATCGAGCTGTTCCAGGTTGCCGCAACGTACCAGGTTGACGCCTGCCTGTGCCATGTCCAGGAGGGTGTCTGGATCGGCTGGATACTCGTAAAAACCGATAGGAAAGGTCGTGTCGCTCCAGTCAGGCTCTCTTGTGCCACTGGAGACCGGAAGGATTCCGAGGTCAAAGTCTGAGGGAATATCGATCCACTCCGTCTCAGAAACCCAGAAGCGTAAGATCCTGCTTTCAGGCCCAAAATGGTTGCATTTTACCAATACCTTGTTTTTAAGCCGAAGTCCGGAAATGACCGTCCCAACATCCCCAGGCACGTGCTGCTCGACGGGAATTCCATTTAGAATGTAATCAGAGAATTCCATGGAAGCACGGTAGACCTTGTGAACAAGATGTACTTCCTTCGACAATTCTTCCTGCAGGCACCACAGGAAGAACGTGTCATGTCCGCGCAGTAAAAGATGCCAAAGCAACGCTTGATACCCTGTTTCCGAAAATGGTATCAGCGGGTCGGATGGGGGGGGCGGCGGTGCGGTGGTATGCCAGTGAACGAATGGAACCGATGGGATATGCGAAGGAGTGTGCGCACTTGCATTGGAGGCAACCTTGAGCATGTGATAAAACCAGCGATAATCGGTTTCCTCAAAAGGTAGTGACTTGAAGATATCGTGCCATGTGTACACGACAGGCATGGCCAAGGTATAGGCGGAGGATTCAAACTCCTCCACCCATTCGCGGTGTTTGGTTTGATGTTCGGTGATAAAGGGTGCTTCTTCAGGTAATTTTTCGAAATAATCATACCAGTAGCGGTATCCATCATGTGGTGCCACGGCATAGTTCCCAACGAGTGCGTTGGGAAAATGATTCAGTACCGGTTGCGAGAACATACGCTGTTGCATGTTGCTGCGTAGTTTTCTCAAAATCGTCTGGAAGGTCCGGAAGTCCGTGTTTGCGGGCAAGTTTTGCTGACACCGATCACAGCGCTTTGACTGTGACCAGGCACCGTTCCATTCCATGGGGCCATCGATCTCCCAGTCGGCAAATATGAAATCCACCTGGAGTCCAGCGCGTTGATAGGCATCCACAAAGCGATGGATACGATTTTGAATCACCGGAATACGGTGTTCGAGGGCGAATGGACACCCCGTTTTGGGACCGAATGAAGTATCCCAGAAGGCCCTGCCATCCGAGTCAACATGGGCGGTCGTGCTGGTTCCATCAAAAAGGGCATGCAGGCAGGCATTGGCGTTGACGTTGATGCGCAGTCCCAGTGACCGCTGCATGCGTGCAATACGCAAACCCTCAGCGAGGGATTTTTCGAAATCCTGATGATTCCAGTTGACGCAATAGGCGATGCCACGCTTTTCAAGATCAGCCAGGATCTGGCGACTTTGAAAGTCGGATACATGCTGTAGCGTATTGTGGATTGGCCAGAGGTAGAGAGGTAACCTTTCAAGGCGTGGGTGTTCCAGAGGATACGTGTTATCCAGGACGGTTTTCAGGGCCGAAGGTATCTCAGGTTCCACCTGGGCCTGCATGTGCCCGTAGAGTCCAGTCCAGACCAAAGTTACGATCAAGTATTTCTGTTTCAATTGCATGACATTTAATGAGGTGTTTTGATGATTCCATGAATAACCTGCGCTTCCTCCTCCACACCGGTGAGGCGTTGATCCAGTCCACCGTAGGAAAAGGTCAAGGACCTGTGATCCATGCCCATCTGATGGAGTATCGTGGCATGGAGGTCACGAAGGTGGTGGGGATGCACCACGGCGCGTTCTCCCATCTCGTCGGTGGCACCGTAGGAGCTGCCTGCCTTGACGCCGCCGCCTGCCATCCAGTAGGTAAAGCCCAACGGGTTATGATCCCTTCCTCCCGCCTTGCCGCCCGTGTTAAAGGTTTCCGATACGGGTTGACGTCCAAACTCACCTCCCCATACCACCAGCGTTTCCTCAAGGAGGCCCCTTTGATCGAGGTCCTGGAGGAGTCCGGCGATGGGGCGATCAATTTCAGGACAATGGATGGCCAGGTTTTCCTCGATACCGTGATGACCATCCCAGGAATTCTGTCCACCGGCAGCACCTCCTCCCGAATAGATCTGTATGAAGCGAACACCACGTTCAACCAGTCGCCGAGCCATCAGGCATTGTTTGCCGAAGGGGGCGGAACCTACCGACAGCTTGTGCGGTCCCCTTGATTCCCGAGTGCCGTAGATGGCATGGATACTGTCGGGTTCCTGGCGGAGATCCAATGCTTCCGGCGCGGTCATTTGCAATCGAAAGGCAAGTTCATAACTTTCAATGCGCGCCTCCAATTCCGACGCATCCCTGCGGGTTTTTGAATGGCCTTGGTTCAGAAACTGGATCAGGTCGATCTGTTCCCGCTGCATGTCTCGAGTCGTGCCGGGTGGTGGTTCCAAATGAGGGATGGGGGGGCTTGTTTCGCGGAGAACCGTTCCCTGATAGGCGGCGGGCATGTAACCGTTGGACCAGTTTGGGGAACCGGTGGTGGGACCACCCCTTGGATCGAGCATGACCACATAGGAGGGGAGATTGCGATTCATGCTTCCGAGACCATAATTGATCCATGTACCAAGTGATGGATGCCCCTGGATGGCCCTCCCGGTATTCATGTTCAGCAGTGCGGAACCGTGCGCGAATGAGTCACTCTGAAGGGAATGGATCACGGCCAGCTTGTCCATGTGGTGGGATAGATGAGGGAGGGCGTCCGAACACCACAGTCCGGATTGTCCGTGTTGGGCAAAGGTTCGGCGGCTTGCCTGTAGTTTTGCCTCCGTCAGTGTGTTTCGACGGAATTCGTTTTGAAAGGACTGTCCATCGTGTTTTTGAAGTTCAGGCTTGTAGTCAAAAAGGTCTAATTGTGACGGTCCTCCGAACATGAACAGGAAAATGCAGGACTTCGCTTTGGGGGCGATATGTGCAAGCGGAACATTTGCCGCACGGATGCTGGAGGTTTCAGATTGTAGCATCCCGTGCAGTGCCATGGATCCGAATCCTGCCCCCAGGCTATGCAGGAAGCCACGGCGGGATCCCGGCTGTAAGGCCGGAGCGTGTTCGGAGTAGGAGGGGATGTGAGGCATGTGATTCCTGGGCGTCAGTCAATCATGACGGTTTCATTTGCATTCAACAGGGCAAGGCAGAGATGAATCATTGCCTCTTTCTCAGGTTTCCTGTTTCCGGTAGCTCTTAATCGATATGCCTGTTGCTCCAGTAAGTGTCGGCAGGCCCGGGTTTCTTCGGGGGTGGCTTCTCGCTGCCAGACGATATGGAAAATGTTTTCCAGGGAACGGGTGCGTTGCGCGAGCCCGCTGGCCCTTGCTTGCATGAAGGGGGCATTCAGGAGCATCAAGGCCTGGGGAGCCACCGTGGTGACGGCGCGTTTGCCGAGAGAAAAGGAAACATGGGAAGCATCAAAAGCTTCCAGCATCGGCAGGGGCAGAGCTCGTTTGGCATAGACGTAGATGCTGCGGCGGTTTTGTTCCTCCAGTGGGCTTTTTCCCCAGCCCTTGTTGGCACTGTCCTGGGTATGGTGTATCTCCACCGGAAGGGATGGGAAGACACTGGGACCATGTTGTTTGAGGTTCAAATCACCGCTGAAGGAAAGCATGGCATCGCGCAGTACTTCGGCATCCATACGGCGGATCTGTTGCTTCCAGAACAAGTGATTGGATGGATCTTTTTTCCTGGCCTTGAGCTGGTCGGATCGTGAGGACATGCGGTAAGCTCGACTGGTCATGATGTAATGATGCATTCCCTTGAGGCGCCAACCGCCCTGCATGAATTTCCAGGCGAGATGATCCAGCAGTTCGGGGTGCGAGGCCCCAGAGCCGGAGGCTCCAAAGTCGTTTGGAGTGGAGACGATACCCTTTCCAAAATGATGTTGCCACAGACGGTTGACCATCACGCGAGCTGTCATGGGGTTCTGTTTTCTCGTGAGCCAGTTTGCAAGTGCCACCCTTGAGTTGGATACGGAGGAGGGGGTCGAGTCCAGCATCGCAGGAAAGCCCGCCACGACTTTCTCGCCGGGGGATTGCGGATCCCCACGCTTGAGCCGGTGCGTCGTCATACGGGCCACGTCTTGACGGTCGGTGATTGCCAGTGCCTTTTCAAACGGAGGATGCGCTCTCCTGATTTCCTCCAGCCGGGATTTCAAAGCCGGTTTTTCCTGATCCGAAGCCTGATCTATCTGTTTTTCCAGGGTGTCGATGCGTTGCTTTTGACGAAGCCTCCATGCCTCCTGTTGCCCGGGCAGGGCTAGCGGTTGCGTGATCGCTCCATAAGCACGGGATCCCCCACCGCTGTGTGGGCGTCCGTAGGGCTCGATGGAGTGGATGAAATCCAGTAACTGGTAATATTCGGTCTGCTGCATGGGATCAAACTTGTGATCGTGGCAGCGTGCACATTGAACGCTGATGCCCATGAAGGCGGCACCGATGGTGGACAGAATGTCATCGAGTGTATCGTAATCTGCTTGAAGAGCATCGTCGGGCTCATCATCGTAGACATGCAGGCGATAAAACCCGGTGGCCACAAGTGCCTCCAATGACTTGGGGAACATCAGGTCTCCTGCCACCTGTTCCTTGATGAAGCGGTCGTAGGGCTTGTCTTCATTCAGGGACTGGATGATGTAATCCCTGTAGCGCCAGGCCTCAGGTTTGGGACCGTCACGTTCATAGCCGTTTGTTTCGGCAAAACGCACAATATCCAACCAATGGCTTGCCCAGCGTTCACCATACTGGGGGCGGTTCAGAAGATTCCTGATCAGTCTTTCCCAATTTGCCTCCGACGGATCCATTTCGAGATTGGTGACCGTCTCCATCGATGGAGGCAAGCCAATCAGGTCATTATAGGCACGCCGCACGAGTGCTCGGGGTGTTGCGGTGGGATTCATGGTCAACCCCTCATCCTCCAGTTGTTTCAGCAGGAAGGCGTCGATCGGATGGGTGGAGTCATCACTCGCGGAGACTTGTGGAATGGGGGGATTTGTCAATGGGACAAAAGGCCATTCGACAGCATGCATATGCCACGACATGCAAATCAGGATGCCACGAACCAAGGGTTTCACAGCTGGTAGGTTGCGGACGAGACATGAATTGTCAAGTCCACGAAACCTGGGTCCCCAGTGCTTGTTCAGTGCCATTCGATTGCACGGTGCTTATCATCGGCATTTTCCTTCTTGAATCAGGGGAATACCCAGCCTCGGTGGCATCGCTTGAAGGGTGCGTGGTGGAAAGTTTCTTGCTTGACCCGTGCACGCGGAGCGATAGAATCAATACACCGTGAACTATCCAAAAACACCCACATTGAGTCGTGGCTTTACGTTGATAGAGTTACTTGTCGTCATTGCAATTATCGCCATCCTTGCTGGGATGCTTTTACCAGCCCTCTCCAAGGCGAAAACCAAGGCACAGGGGATCAAATGCA
>JAAZXX010000959.1 GCA_014239995.1 Verrucomicrobiia bacterium | reverse complement strand
ACCTCAAACCAAGTGATAATCACTAGGGCATGGGAAATAATAACAGGTAATGTCGCTCATCATTGCTGCGGCCAAGATGATAAAATGATTGAAGTTTCAATATATAATGGTTTGGAAGGTAAATAATATAATCGTAAATAATAAAAAGCTAAATAAGTAAAAGCTAAATACATTAATACTAAATAAGGAATTGTAAATAATAAAATTATAAATAAGTAAATTACAAATAAGATAAACATAAATAAGGTAAATAAGGGCACAATAAAAAGTGCCTAATTTTTTTGCATTTTCCTGCATTATTTGCTTGACTTCTAACGGCCGCCGGCGGGGCCGCTCACCGTTAGATGTCCAGAACAAAATGGTGGGTCGGGTGAGGCTCGAACTCACAGCCAACGGCTTAAAAGGCCGCTGCTCTACCATTGAGCTACCAACCCATGGACGCGAGGGTCGGAATCGAACCGACGATAAGAGATTTGCAGTCTCCCGCCTTACCACTTGGCTACCCCGCGTTATTATTTTGTTCTAGGATCTGTTTAACTAGATGGTACAAAGGGCCATTGACCTTACTTTTGCGCAACGCCTCTTTTTCCTCGTCAGTTAATTTGATTACGTACTCTCTTTTCATTTTAACAATGGACTTCTAAATGTTACCTTATAACCTTCGTCAACCAACAGCTCTTCCAAAAAATAAATGTGGTTGGGCATATCACGCGGAACAACAAGGGAG
>JAAZXX010000958.1:514-738 GCA_014239995.1 Verrucomicrobiia bacterium | reverse complement strand
GCCGCAATGCCGTGTAGCTGACGAGCCGGACGGTTTCCTGAATGATCGCTACCTCGGAAGGGTTGAGCACGCGGTCCATCGACATGTCCATCACCACGCCGTTGGGCAGGTAACTGGTGGCGCTGGTCTCGGTGGCATCGGATGCATCTCCCGGTTTTTTCGCGTCGGGGCAGGAGTACACCTCGGTGCTGGGTCGATCTTGTCTTTGGAGGTAGGGCGCGATG
>JAAZXX010000958.1:0-505 GCA_014239995.1 Verrucomicrobiia bacterium | reverse complement strand
TAAAGCACGAGCGCGATGCCGATCTGTTTCATGTTGCCGAGGCATTGGGTCTGCCGGGCCTTTCCCTTCGCCTTGGCCAGGGCCGGCAGCAGCAACGCCGCAAGGATGGCAATGATGGCAATCACCACCAGCAGCTCAATGAGGGTGAACGCCCGCTTGGTCGTTGTGTTCATTTTGCTGCCTTGGCTTTCAGTTCAGCAGCCGTCCTGCCGCCGTGCTTGCGGAGGAGGGCTGCGATTTCGTTTTGGGAAAAATTTGTCGCGCAATCAAGCGGCGTTTCGCCGTCGAAGTTGATTGCGTTGACGTTGGCCTCGGCCGCGAGGATCAATTCCACGATATCCGGGTGACCGCACCACGCCGCCCAATGCAGGGAGGATGCGCCGTAACGTTCGTCCCGGGTGTCCACCTCGGTTCCGGCCACCAGATGCTGGAGGACAACGTCCCTGTTCCCCGCCTCGGCCGCAGCCCAGATGGGCGTCCCTGGCGTTGGGATGACCATCGGCTC
>JAAZXX010000957.1 GCA_014239995.1 Verrucomicrobiia bacterium | reverse complement strand
ACGACGCAGCAGTCGGCTCCACCAGCAGAAGCGAAACCAGTTGCTGAAGCTGCAAAACCAGAACCGCCGACAGCCAAAGCGCCAGACATCTCAATTCACGATGCAGCTGCGCTGGGAAACAACGAAGCCGTTAAACAACATTTGACTGCTGGCACGGATGTAAATGCGAAAGATGAATCCGGATGGACACCTTTGCATTGGGCGGCTTCAAAGGTTCACAATAAAACTGCTAAACTGCTAATCAAGGAAGGTGCGGATGTAAATGCAGTAAATAAAGATGGTCTGTCGCCAATAGATTATGCTGAAAATGAAACCTTTGGTTTCCTGATCGACCATGGGGCAAAGTCCGGTGCAGAATTGAAAGCTGAAGGGAAATGAAACACCTCCTAATCACAACAATCGCAATTGTGATTTTAGTAAATGTGCATCAACGCTGATAGAAGAATCTAGTTGATCAGGGGAACGTAGCCGCCAACTGCTGTTTAGATGAAAAATTTTAGATTAATATTAATGATCATGCCTATTTTTTTGTTGAGTCAATTAATGGCAGAAGAACGAGTACAAGGTCGCCGTTCACTCGTTTTGGAAAACGATAAGGCTAGGTTGATATTGGATATTGCTGGGGGTTCGATTCCTGAGTTTCGCTTTATTGATTCCGAACTCAACCCTCTGAACTGGGGGCGTCGAAATGCAGGTGATCAGCCAAACTCAATGGGCCACTTTCTTTGTTGTGACCGT
>JAAZXX010000956.1 GCA_014239995.1 Verrucomicrobiia bacterium | reverse complement strand
CGTAGATGTAGGGGAACTGATTTCCTATCAATGCCTCACGCAGGACCTTGATGATGGGAATACCACCGGCAACGCTGGACTCATAATAGAGGTTGGTACCGTGCTCATTGGCCATGGAAAACAACTCCTGACCATGCTCAGAGAGCAGGGCTTTGTTGGCGGTCACCACAGGCTTACCAAGTGACAAGGCACGCTTGACAATCTGCCTGGCGACGCGCACCCCTCCAACCAGTTCCACGACAAGGTGATTGCGAGGGTCGTCAACGACTGTTTTCCAGTCCGTTGAAAGGTGTCTCTTGGCGATGTTGACCGGACGTTTCTTGTGAGGGTCGCGCACGACAACACGACGGATAGACAAACCGACGCCAAGACGAGAGGCGATCAGAGATCCATTTTTCTTCAGAGTTTGATAAACGCCACCGCCAACCGTTCCTCCGCCGATGATTGCAACATTGACTTGCTCCATAAAAACAAGAAAACGAAATTGCACGAATCAGGCAATATCCACAAATCCAAAATGAATATATTTCATACTTACCGGCAGAAACCAGTGATCTGAGAGCATCTTGCTTGCATTTGCAGGATCTGTATAAGAAGAGGAATACCTATGGCCCATCGCATGAAAAATGATTCATCAACTGACGTGAACCTCGGCAAATTGACGCGCAGAGAATTCAGAAACCGCATGAAAAACGGTGAACTCCAAGCCTGCATACTTCCATTAGCTGCTGTGGAGCA
>JAAZXX010000955.1 GCA_014239995.1 Verrucomicrobiia bacterium | reverse complement strand
CGGAGGTGTTCGCGCTCCTGATAAACGACCTTGCCTCGGTCTGCTGGGCAACGGTAGATGGCGCTCGAGTCGTTGTACTTGAACAGGATGCCGTTGCGGATGTTGAAGTCGGTGATGTCGCGCTTGGCGTTGCCGAGGATCCAGGAGCCCTTCAGGCTGATCCATGCGCCACCGCCGCCGGCATTGTGGTTGGGGGGGAGGACGTCGTCGTTGTCGTCGGTGTACATCTGCCAGCAAAGTTGCAACTGCTTGAAGTTGCTCAGGCAGGTGATCTCGTACGCCTTGGCCTTGGCCTTGGAGAGGGCAGGGAGGAGCATAGCTGCAAGGATGGCGATGATGGCAATCACCACCAGCAGTTCGATCAGGGTGAAGCCCGCAATTGCCTGCCCCGGCTCCACGTTTTTCTTTCTCGGCTTCATAAATCGTTTGCCTCCAATTGAAAAAAGAGACGGGCATGACTGCCCGCCTCTCACCCCTATCTACTACTAACTCAAAACAAACTATAATAATTACTCTCTCACGGCACGGGCGTACTGCTGCGCCTCGCCCGCAGATATGGTCAGCGGACTAGTTGCCCCTGCCACATCCGCCCAGGGACCGTTCACTGAGGTTGCTGCCTGCAACTTGCCACCGAAGGTCACGGTGATGGTTCCATTGCCGTTGTTCACGATGCTAAGTGATGGAGGTTCCACTTCGACAGCCACAGCAGCAGCTAGATCCGCAATCTCCGCATCCGTCAG
>JAAZXX010000954.1 GCA_014239995.1 Verrucomicrobiia bacterium | reverse complement strand
GTTGATTATTTGCTCAATGTTGTAGAGTAAGTCAATGCTGGGACGCAGGGAGGGCGTAGCCCGACCCAAGGCCCTGCATTGACCCTGTGCCTCTTTTCCAACTTCATCCTGTGCAAACTCATTTGGCGTTATGTACCCCAGAGACCGATGAGTATACCCGGGAGTGCCTGTGTATCCATGTGGATCGGCAGATCAACGCCGGTAAAGTGAAGAAGATCTTTTCGAAGCTGATCGATGAACATGGAGCCCCGAAACACATCCGAAGTGACAACGGTTCTGAGTTTATCGAAAGGGGTCTGAGAGAATGGTTGGCAGAGAATGAGATCAAAACGCTCTATATTGAAGCGGGGTGTCCGTGGCAGAATGGATACATCGAGAGTTTCAATGCACGGCTAAGGGAGGAGTGCCTGAATCGAGAAGAGTTATGGACCCTGACAGAGGCGCGGGTGGTAATAGAGGACTGGAGATGGAAGTACAACCATGTGCGTCCACATCGATCACTGGGGTACATAACGCCAAATGAGTTTGCACAGGATGAAGTTGGAAAAGAGGCACAGGGTCAATGCAGGGCCTTGGGTCGGGCTACGCCCTCCCTGCGTCCCAGCATTGACTTACTCTACAACATTGAGCAAATAATCAACCCGTCCAGACTAACGAAAGCACTGGACCAGTTTGGGTAACTCGATCAATATCGCTCGTTAAGATGTTTAAAGGCACCAAAAACACATCGGATTCGTGGATTT
>JAAZXX010000953.1 GCA_014239995.1 Verrucomicrobiia bacterium | reverse complement strand
CTGGAGCTGGGACTGATGGCAGAGTCTCCTGATCTCTTCCGCTCCCAGATAGCCCCACTGCTGGAAACCCATTGCCTGCGCTGTCATTATCCGGGCAATACGAAAGGCGACATCTCCCTCGCCACCCCGGAAGATCTTCGCAGGGGCGGCTTTCTGGACAACCCGCAGGGGGAACCAAACAGCCTGCTGAAACTCGTTCAGGGCTCCGGGGAAAACGAGCCTCCATCCATGCCAAAGAAAAGTGCCCCCCTGACTGAGTCCCAGGTCGGGCTGATCAGGGATTGGATCCTGCAGGAGGCACCCTGGCCAGCGGACATGGTGCTCAGGGAAAGCACCAAGGCGGACGCAGGCTGGTGGGCCTTTCAAGCCCTCGGAACACCCGAGATTCCTGAAATCCCGCATGCCCCCGAGGACTGGCGCTCCAACCCAGTGGATGCGTTCGTCCTTCACAATCTGCAGAAGCATGGCCTCTCGCCATCTCCCATGGCCGACCGTGGCAGCCTGATCCGGCGCCTGAGTTACGACCTGACCGGACTACCGCCCGAGCCCGCGACAGTGGAGGCCTTCATCCAGGATCCCGACCCGCATGCCTACGCACACCTCGTCGACCGCTTGCTTGCCTCGCCCCACTATGGCGAACGATGGGGGCGTCATTGGCTGGACGTGATGCGCTTTGGCGAAAGCAGGGGCTATGAACGCAATGAGATCATTCTCAATGCCTGGCCCTTTCGCGACTACGTCATCCGATCCTTTAACGAGGATAAACCCCTCGC
>JAAZXX010000952.1 GCA_014239995.1 Verrucomicrobiia bacterium | reverse complement strand
ACTCAACCTCCATCATTGCGCTCAACCCGAACGAAAACTCGATGGCGATTGTGGAACTGCTCGTCGAGCGGGGCTTGGACGTCAACGCGCAGGATTGTGACGGGAACACTCCCCTTCACTTGGCGCTGTTGCCGTTTCAGAAGGATGTGGCGAAGTATCTCATGGACTCAGGAGCCGACACGGAGATCAAAAACTGGAAGGGAATCAGCCCTCACAAAATAGTGCAGCAGGATATCATCAATTTCCTGAGTCACACTTGAACCGGGGAAGAAAAATGGTGGAGCCGACTGGTCTCGAACCAGCGACCCCCACAATGCCATTGTGGTGCTCTACCAACTGAGCTACGACCCCACCAAGGGGACGGCATTGTAGGGATACGCCTTTAACCGTCAACCGATTTTTTGCATGACACATTATGAACTGAATCATGTCGCGCTTCACGTCGCCGATGTGGAGAAAAGCTGCGAATTTTACCGCGACACACTCAAGTTGGAGCCGATGGAGCGGCCGGCATTCGACTTTCCCGGCGCTTGGTTTCAGTTGGGCGAATTTCAGGAACTGCACCTGATCGGCGATCGTGAGTTGGACACGCGCTCCAAGCCGCGAGGCAACCACTTCGCCCTGCGTGCCGACAATCTCGACGAGTGGGAGGGTCATTTCAACAGCATCGGGCAGGAATATCTGCCACGCCGCACCCGCCCTGATGGTGCCTCTCAACTCTTCGTCGCCGACCCCGACGGCCATCACGTCGAGTTGTTCACTGGGCCGTAAGCT
>JAAZXX010000951.1 GCA_014239995.1 Verrucomicrobiia bacterium | reverse complement strand
GACAGATTGGGTGCAGGCTACCGGCGACGGACATGGTCCGACAGCCGGCGGCGATGTTGCTGTCGAGTTTGACGGTTGGACCTTTTTGGATCCGGTATCGTGGAACGCCACGGCTGGCCAGGATCGTGTGATGTTCACCAAGGGCACCGGAGTGATCGCAGTCGGCGACTCGGATGAGTACGACGACTTGGCCGACGCCAAGTTCAACGCCTCTCTTTCCACCCCGGCTTTCAGCCTTGATGGCGTGGCCGCAGGCACGGCCATCCTTGTGTACGACTCAAGCTGGAGGCAGGAGCCCCAGAGTGGAACGGTATCGGTTTCCTTCGACGGCGGAGATTCGATCACGCTGCTGACCCTCACACCCGACACTCCGACAGCCTACAATGAAACCGTGACCATTCCTCTCGGAAACCCCGATGGAGCGAACACCGCTGTCATCACATGGGATCATCAGGGTCACAACAACTGGTGGTGGGCCATTGACAATATCAAGGTCACCGTTGGCAAGGCGCCGGCGGGCATCGTGACACAATTGACCAGTGTCGAGGCGACCGAGGGCGATGGTGTCAGTTTCGCGGTCAAGGCCAATGGCGATGAGCCAATTTTTTACAAATGGTTCAAGGGTGATGTGGAGATTGCCGGGGCCGAGGGGCCTGTGCTGGAATTGTCCAACGTTTCCGAGGAAAACGCCGGTTCTTACACCGTGGAGGTCAGCAACTCGGCGGGTTCGGCTACCAGCAACCCGGCGCGTTTGGCTGTGCTGCTGAAGCCGGGCTC
>JAAZXX010000950.1 GCA_014239995.1 Verrucomicrobiia bacterium | reverse complement strand
ATGTTCTCTCAGAATCGAGAGAAATGAAACACCTCCTACTCACAACAATCGCAGCCGTGGTTTTGGTGGGGTGTGAATGACTGGCGTATTTAATCATCTGAACTAACTTTTAAAGAAAAAATGACCAGCCCAATATTCGTATTCGTTACTTTGTTTATCAGTATCCCTCTTTTACTTTGCACCATTTTTTATTTTAAGTTTGGAAGGGAATTATTAAAAGCTAGAGCTTCTGTAGCACCAGTTAAATTTATTGAATTAATTGCTCTTAAACTAAGAAAAATTCCTTCAGATGTCATAATCGATGCACGAATCAAGGCTGCCAATAATGGAATTAATATTTCTATTGATGATTTGGCAACTCACTTTCTTGCGGGGGGAAATGTTAATATGGTTGTTGACGGCTTAGTTTCTGCAAAAGAAAAGAATTTAAATCTAACTTTTGATCAAATAGCCAAATTAGATTTTGAAGACAAAAATATTCCAACGGTTTTCAATTGCCGAGAATGTGGTGCAGAGGTCACAACGACTAAAATATGTAAGAATTGTCATGCAAAATTTCCAGCAATAGATTCTAAGTCTTATAAAAAATTACGAAAAGCTAAAGTCATGTTTGTTGCGGGACTTACTATCATTGTAATTACGATTGTTATTAAGTTGTTAGAAAAATGAAACACCTCCTACTCACAACAATCGCAGCCGTGCTTCTGGTGGAGGGGGCACAGTTGTTTCCAGATATTTTTATTTAAAATATAAATAATTATTCTATGATGAAAGTATTAGCCATTTTG
>JAAZXX010000094.1:5101-9666 GCA_014239995.1 Verrucomicrobiia bacterium | reverse complement strand
GGACCAGGATACCTGGGCTGACCTGCTGGTGGCCAGTGCCTGGGCACCGTTGCGGGTTTTTCGCAACATGAAGGGTAGACTGGTGGAAGAGACGGAGGCATGGGGGCTCTCATCCTACCATGGACGATGGAAGGATCTTGCCGTCTTTGATGCGGATAACGATGGTGACATGGACGTGGCTGCCGCCAACTGGGGGCGCAACACCCGATACCAATCCTTTTTGCAACACCCGATACGTCTCTATTACGGAGATGCCAACCGTGATGGGATTCAGGAGACCCTGGAGGCATGGCACGATGCCAAGACCCAGCGATGGCTTCCCCTGGACGGCCTTGCACGTCAGGAGAACATTTTTCCAGGCATCCGACGCGTTTATCCCACGCACCGTGCTTTCGCCGAGGTGGGTATGGATGATTTTCTTGAGGCCATGGGGATGCCATCCCAATTTCTCGAGGTCAACACCCTGGATTCCATGTTGTTCCTCAACCAGGGGAAGCGGTTTGAAGGCAACCCGTTGCCGGACCGTGTGCAATGGTCGACAGCCAACAACATTCAGGCCACGGATTTCAATCTGGATGGTAATATGGACCTTTTCATCGCTCAAAATCAGGAAGAAAACCCACCCCACATCGGGAATATCAATGCCGGAACAGGTCTGCTGCTTCAGGGCCACGGGGATGCTTCCTTTTCCAGGGTGGATATGCCGGGCATCACCCTGCATGGGATGCAGTATGCAGCCTGGTCGGGGGATGCCAACGGGGATGCAAGGCCGGATCTCTGGGTCCAGACACGTCATGAAGTGACTCTTTATCAGGGTCTTCAAGCCCATCCTGGATGGCGCTTGCACCTTCACCAGGAATCCCGCACAGGCCCTCCCGCCGGCACCCTCTTTCGCCTCATTGGGCATCGAAAACATCCTCTCCAGATGCTGCAGCTCGATGATGGTTACGAAGGGACTTCTTCGTTTTCCACCCTGCTTCCCCAGCCAGCAAAAGGTGAAAAACTCTGGATTCGTTGGCCGGACGGCGAGGAGCAGCTCATCGCACTGCCCGACCGCTTACTAAAGGTCGTGACGGTCACCCAGGGAGAAGCGTTCCGCCCGGAGCCCTGAGCTCGTTCATCGGCTTGCTGGGTATCTGACAGCGCAAAGATGCCACTGCCTCCACAATGGCCGGGTTCCATCATTGCCAAGCCCCATGCATCCCGCTTAACATGTCGTCCACTATCGTGCCCGAATAACCCGGGCGCATGCCATGGAATACAAAGTTCAGTTTGATGTCTTTGAAGGCCCGATGGATCTGCTTCTTTACCTGGTGAGGAAGCAGGAGGTGGACATTTATCAGGTTAACTTGACCCAGTTGGCAACGGAGTTCATCCAGTACATCGAGTTCATGCGCGAATTGGACCTGGACGTGGCAGGCGAGTTTGTCGTGATGTCAGCCACGCTGATGTATATCAAGAGCAAGGAATTGCTCCCCAAGGACAAGCAGGTCGTCCTGGAGGAAGAGGAGGAAGGCGAGGATCCACGCTGGGAACTGATCCAGCAGCTTGTGGAGTACAAGAAATTCAAGGATGCAGCGGCGCAGCTCAAGGAAAAAGAACTGGAGCAGGAATCCGTCTACATCCGTCAGGCACCGAAGCCTGACTTCAAACTCATGGAATCACGGGAGCCTCCCCGGCCCGAGGTTTGCGTTTTTGATCTGGTCAAGGCGGTCGGGAGCATTCTCCAGCGTATTCAGGACAAGGATGCGGAAACGCGCCAAATCGAGGCAGATGTCTGGTCCGTGAGCCAGAAAATTGAGATGTTTCGCACACGCATGCGCACTCGGCCACGGTTCAAGTTCTCAGAACTCTTTCAGCAGGATCGCACACGCCAGGAAGTGGTGGTGACTTTTCTGGCCTTGCTGGAGATGATCCGGATGAAACATCTCCAGGCCGTTCAGTCTGAACCTTTTGAAGAGATTGAAATCCATGCAGTAAGCACCGAACAGGACCTTCCAGAGGAAACCGATTCGGAGACCTCTGACCATCCAGAGGCTGCATCCAACCAGAACCCCTTATCCTAGTAGCACGCCATGGAATTGAAGTTTGTTCTGGAATCCATTCTTTTTTCCTCCCAAAAGCCGCTTTCCGTTGGAGAGTTACGTACATGCCTGAAGGAGGCCCCAACGCATGCCGAGACGGCCATCCCGAAGGAACTCCATCAAGTGCGGGGCAGCGTGATTGAACAGTCGCTGGAGGCACTCGCTGACGATTACCAGACATTGGACCGCAGTTTTCGGCTGACCTGTGTGGCCGGCTCGTGGCAGTTTGTCAATGCCCCAGCCTATGCACCCTGGATCAAGGCCTTGGTCGGACACCGACCCCGACCCCCAAGACTGACACAGGCTGCCTTGGAGACGCTGGCCATTGTTGCCTACCGGCAACCACTCACACGCGCGGAGGCCGAGCAGATTCGCGGTGTCTCGGTGGACGGGGTGGTCAAGATGCTGGTTGATCGGGGGCTCCTTGAACAGGCTGGACGTGCGGAAGTCCTCGGGCGTCCCATGACCTATCGTACAAGCGAATTGTTCCTGGAATATTTTGGCCTGAAGAACCTTGAGGATCTTCCTGCGGCGGATGAATTACGGCGGATTCCCGTGGAGAAACCGCCAGGCATGCCCACTGTGGATGCCGAACCATCCACAGCATCTGACGAAGAACAGGACCCATCGCAGGAGTCCGGCTTGGAAGAAGGCAAGGATCTGGAAGAGGCGAAAGAAGCGGATACAAACTGGGAAGATGACGATGAGGACGGGTCTTCAGATACCGTGGAGACGCCTGAGGCGCCCGACCCGGAGGATCCGCAGACAACACCCTAGGCCATCAAATTACGAGGAAATATGAGTTTGGAAAAAAATCGCGAACAGATCGACGCCATTGATGAACGCATCGTGGCATTGCTGAATGAGCGCATCGGCCATGTGTTATCAATTGGAAAGATCAAGCTGCGTGAGGGTGGTTCCATTTACGCACCCCACCGCGAGAAGGCCGTCTTCGAGAAGATCTGCAAGATCAGTCAGGGCCCCGTGCCGGATGGATCCCTCAAGGCAATTTATCGGGAAATCATGTCTGCAGCCATCGCATTGGAGAAACCTGTCACCATCGCATTTTTTGGTCCGGAGGCCACCTATACGCATCAGGCCGCGATCCGGAAGTTTGGTGCCAGTCTCGAATATGAGGCTCTCAAGACCATCGGTGATGTTTTTGACGAGGTCTCCAAGGGCCGCGCAGACTATGGTGTTGTTCCCGTGGAAAACTCGACCGAGGGTGTCGTAACGCATACCCTGGACATGTTTGTGGACAGCGAACTGAAGATTGTCGCCCAGATCGTCATGAAGATTCAACACTGTCTGCTGGGGAGTGGGGAACGCGCTGCCATTCAGAAAATCTACACGCACCCTCAGCCCATGGGACAATGCCGACTCTGGCTGCAAACCCACATGCCCCACGCCGAGATCATCGAGACCAGCTCCACCACGCGTGCGGCCGAGTTGGCGGCCAAGGAGACCGATGCAGCGGCGATTGCCGGGGCGCTTGCCGCCAATCATTACGGACTGAACATCATGGAGTCCGATATCCAGGACAACGCCGCGAACGCGACGCGCTTCCTGGTGCTTGGCAAGCAATCCAGCCAGGCGACGGGGGAGGATCGTACCAGCATCATGGTGAGTATCGATCACAGTATCGGGGCCCTGCACCGCGCGATTGCACCCTTCCAGTCCCTGGAACTGAACATGACCAAAATCGAGTCGCGCCCCAGCAAGCGCAAGGCCTGGGAATACTTCTTTTTCATCGATTTTGATGGGCATCACGCAGAAGCAAAGGTTCAGCAAGCCATCGCCCTGCTTGAGCGTGAGTGCAACTCGGTGAAAGTCCTGGGTTCCTATCCCAAGAGCGAGTAGTAGACTTTCTTGCGCGTGCCTCGGGATTTCCTTGTGGATTTTTCAGCCGTTCATGGAATCCTTGTCACCGCATGCACATCGAATTGATCAACACCGGCAGTGAACTCCTGCTGGGACAGACCTCGAACACGCACCAGGCCTGGATTGCCAACCAACTCGCAGACGCCGGGTATCAACTGGCCCATCAGTGCACGGTGAACGATACCGGGCCGGCCATTCAGGAAGCTCTCAAAAGTGCCCTGGGTCGTGCGGACCTGATCATCACGACCGGGGGTCTGGGTCCCACCTCGGATGACCGTACCCGTGACGACCTTGCCGAGTTGCTGGATCGTGAACTGGTGTCCTGCGATGCGATTACCGAGCACATACGTGCGTATTTTGAGCGACGAGGCAAGCGTATGCCCGAGCAGGTGAACATCCAGTCCATGCTACCCGAGGGTGCTGCGTATTGGATCAATCAACATGGCACCGCTCCCGGTCTTCAGATGGCCGTGGATCCAAACGCATTCAGCCAGCAGGGAAGGCCTGCCTGGATTGTCATGTTGCCGGGTCCGCCCCGCGAATTGCATCCCATGTTTCGGAATCAGTTCATGCCTTGGCTATGCAAGGTTCTGCCGCGTC
>JAAZXX010000094.1:0-5091 GCA_014239995.1 Verrucomicrobiia bacterium | reverse complement strand
GATGCTCCAGCAGCTCCACGAGCTGGAAGCCGCGGCCGCCGACTTCGAGCAGGTGATCCGACATGCGCCGCGCGAATCGCGCGCATACTACTTCCGGGGTACGATGCGTCTGTCACGCCGCCAGCTCTGGCCCGCGGTCACCGACCTGACCGAGGCACTGCGCCGCCAGCCACGCTGGGTGGAGGCACACCTGTCTGGCAAACTGAAGGGCCTGGTGGAGGCAGGTCTGGATGTGGGTTATTGCGCCCGAACCGGCCAGGTGGACATTCGTTTCGTGGCGGAGGGGCCTGACGCCGAGTCGATCGTCCGGCAGGCATCTGAGATCACCTATGATGACCTCGGCGCGCGGATATACGGGGA
This sequence comes from Verrucomicrobiia bacterium, assembly GCA_014239995.1. Lineage (GTDB taxonomy): Bacteria > Verrucomicrobiota > Verrucomicrobiia > Limisphaerales > AAA164-E04 > AAA164-E04. The sequence continues at coordinate 4,731 of JAAZXX010000094.1, read as the reverse complement.
GGGCAATGCCTCACTGGAAGCCGCCTTGGTCGAGGCCTGCAGACAAAAGCAGTGGCAGCTTGCCCTGGCGGAATCCTGCACGGGAGGATGCATTGCCCATCGCATCACCAATGTGCCCGGTGCCTCCAGTGTGCTGCACACTGGTGTGGTTTCCTATGCCAATGAAGCCAAGACACGCCTGCTGGGTGTGGCACCGGCGACCCTTCAAGCACACGGTGCGGTCAGTGAGGCCACGGCGCGGGAAATGGCACTCGGCGTATTGAAGGCATCAGGTGCGGACCTGGGCCTTGCCGTGACCGGCATCGCGGGGCCATCGGGTGGCAGTAACGAAAAACCTGTCGGCACTGTTTTCATGGCAATCGCGGATGCGCATGAGGTCCAGGTGGTTTGTCAACGCAACGCCTATGACCGTGAAACCTTTAAATCAGTGACTGCCAACCAGGCACTGGAATGGTTAAGGCGCAAGGCCCTTGGACTTTCACTGGAAGCATGAGGACAGGCCCCATTTTTGGTTTTTTCTTCAAACCTGAGGCGCAGGAGCCTTGGGTGGAACCGGATGTTTTTTTCCAGCAGGGGTCACAGAGATTCCCTTGTCCTGCGTGCGTCCTGGGGGTATAATAGCAGTATGATGAGAACAGCTAATCCTGTCCTGAACGAACGCACCTTCACACGCCTGGGTGCTGCGGGTGGCTCCCATGCCATGACCATCGAGGGAACCGTGATCAAGACCGGCGTCATGCTGATGCTGGCAGTGATCACTGCCTCGATCGCATGGCGATCGGTGTCCGCGGAAGGGAGTGCCATACCGTGGATTTTGGGTGGCGCTATAGGCGGACTTGTCATGGTCATCATCACCATGTTCAAACCAACCCTGGCCGGGATCACCGCACCCATCTATGCCATTTTGGAAGGACTGTTCCTGGGAGCCATCTCAGCCCAGTTTGAAATGATGTACCAGGGGATTGTTTTCAATGCCATCTGCCTGACCTTTGGGACCTTGTTCAGCCTGCTGCTGGCCTACCAGACCGGCTTCATCAAGGCCACGGAAAATTTCAAGTTGGGTGTTTTTGCTGCCACCGGTGCGATTGGGCTTGTATATCTGTTTAACTTCATCATGAGTATTTTTGGCTCGGGTATTCCATTGATCCATAGTTCCGGAATCATGGGTATTGTCTTTAGCCTGGTGGTGGTGGTGATCGCCGCCCTTAACCTGGTCCTTGATTTTGACTTCATCGAGAATGGCGCTGCGGCCGGCGCCCCGAAATACATGGAATGGGTGGGTGCCCTTGGACTGATGGTCACCCTTGTCTGGCTTTACATTGAAATCCTTCGCCTGCTCGCAAAGCTCAACAGTCGACGCTGAATGGGTTTTTCGAGTGCTTGAGCCATGAAAACTTCCTTGGTCCTACACGGTGATCTGATACTTCCCGGGTCCGTCCTCAAGGACGGGTGCCTTGTCATCAAGGATGGCCGGATCGACTACGCCGGTCCCTGGGGTCAAGGTCCTGATGTGACCGGATATCAAGTGCGTCACCACCGAGAAGGCTGGATTGCACCAGGCTACATCGATATCCATGTGCACGGTGGCGACAACGCCGACTACATGGACGGCACCCCGGATGCCGTACGCACAGCCAATCGTATCCATGCCCGACATGGGACCACGACGATCTTTCCAACCACGACTACCGGCACTCCCGATCAGTTGGATCAGATGCTTCACGCCTGTCTCTCTGTTCAGGAAAGCCATCAGGTTGGCGATGGAGCCCGTATCGGAGGGGTACACTATTACGGGCCTTATTTTGCGGCAGACAAGGTGGGCTGTCATTCAGTGGATGGCCGGCGTGACCCGGATCCAGGCGAATACCTCCGATGCTTTGATCTCGGGATCATTCAGGTGGCTACCTGTGCCGCGGAACTGCCGGGTGCGGAGAATTTTTATCGTGCAGCCAGTGAGCGTGGTTACCTCGTCACCTGCGGCCACTCCAACGCCACCTGGACACAGATGTCCCAGGGATTTGAAGCCGGCATGCGGCACGTGGATCATTTCTGGTGTGCCATGAGTTCCATTGGTGGGGTAAGGGAGCAATACGGTTTTCCCATGCAGGGGAGCATGGAACAGTTTGTCCTCATGGAACCGGGCATGAGCACGGAAGTCATCGCAGATGGGGAACATCTGGCACCCGAATTACTGGAGTTTGCCCATCACATGCTTGGTCCCGAGCGCCTTTGCTTGGTCACCGATGCCAACCGCGCCATGGGGATGCCCCCGGGAACCTATCGTTTTGGACCTGAAACCGATGGTGCCTGGTTTGAAAGTGACGGGAAGGTTGGCTTCGTATCCAGGTCCTCCCTGGCCAGTTCGGTGGTAGGGATGGATACCATGGTGCGTCACATGTATGAAAACACTTCCGCGAAATTGCACGAGGTTTTGCGCATGGCCACCCTGACCCCAGCTGAGCGGGTGGGCATGGCGAATGACGTAGGTAGCCTTGAGCCGGGAAAAAGGGCGGACTTGATTCTGCTGGATCCTTCCCTCTCGGTCCAGGAGGTGTATATGGAAGGGCGGCCTTTTCATGTTGCCTGAAAAGACAACACAACATACTGAGCATCACCCCGGAGCCTCACTGAAGGCCCACCGATGGTGGGCCTGACAGATGGCATTGCCATGCATCGGGCTTCATGCTTAGAATCCGCGCATGAAGAAAACCAAGGTCCTGTTGCTGGGTGCCGGCTTTATCGCCGATATTCACTTGGAATCCTATCAACGCTTCGTATCCAATGCGGAAGTCGTCGGGGTCTACACGCGTCACGCCGAGAAGGCCTCAGCTTTTGCTCAGAAGCATGGGCTGGCCCAGAGCTATGATGACCTTGAAAAGGCCATTGCGGAGTCTGGATGTGAGGTGGTCGACATATGTCTGCCGAATTTCCTGCACCATGACGCGGTGCTGACGGCCGCACGGCACGGGAAGCACATCATCATCGAAAAACCTTTTGCCATGACCCTGGAAGAGGCCGACGCGATGTTGGATGTCTGCGCCAAGGCAGATCTGAAACTGATGTATGCGGAAGAACTTTGCTTTGCCCCCAAGTATGAACGCGTGCGCCAGCTGGTCCGCGAGGGAGCTCTGGGAGATCTCTACCACCTGCGCCAGTGCGAAAAGCATTCGGGTCCGCACAGTGACTGGTTTTACGATGTCAACCTTTCAGGTGGGGGAGCAATGATGGATATGGGCTGTCACGGGATTGCATGGTTCAGATGGATGCTTGGAGGGCGACCCAAGGTGCGCAGTGTGCAGGCACACATGATGACCGTAATGCACAAGGAAAGGACGCAGGGTGAGGATGACTCCGTCGTGATCGTGGAATTTGAAAACGGCGCGATCGGCGTTGCGGAAAACAGCTGGGCCAAGCCGGGTGGCATGGATGACAGCGTGGAGGTCTTTGGCACCGAGGGGGTGGTGTATGCTGATTTGTTCCGAGGCAATGCCGCCGTGACCTACAGCGACAAGGGTTATGGTTATGCCATGGAAAAATCCGGTTCCACACGAGGTTGGACCTTCACCATCTTTGAAGAAGTGTTCAACCAGGGTTACCCCCAGGAACTTCAACACTTTATCGAGTGCGTGCGGGAAGACAAGCCCCCCAAGGTGACCGGAGAAGATGGACGTGCCGTGCTTGAGATCATGCTTGCCGCCTACGAATCCGCCGGGACCGGGCGCAAGGTTGCGCTTCCCTTCAGTCCCAAAGTGGAGAAACCTATTGATCTTTGGTTGAATCAAAAGCCATCCTGACTCCTGAAGAAAAAGAATCCTGCATGATGCCATTTGGCATCGGGATTTGAGTCGAAATCCATCCATGGAAACATCCGAAGCCCTCATCATCATACCGACCTACAACGAGCGGGATAATCTTCCTGGTCTCGTGGAGCGTGTCCTTGGCCTGAGAGTAAAGGTAGACATCTTGGTCGTGGACGACCATTCGCCCGATGGGACCGGCGAACTGGCGGATCAGTTTGCAGCTTCTCATCCGTCCATCCATGTACTGCACCGGCAGGCCAAGAACGGCCTGGGCCGTGCCTATTGCGATGGCTTTCAATGGGCCCTGGAGCGTGATTACGAATACATTTTTGAAATGGACGGTGATTTTTCTCATGATCCTGACGATATTCCGCATTTCCTGGAGGCCATCAAGGACGCGGACCTGGTCCTTGGATCACGCTATCATCAAGGCATTCGCGTCATTAACTGGCCTCTGGACAGGCTCATTCTGAGCCTCTGTGCCGCTCAATATGTCAAGCTCATCACAGGGATGCCCATCACTGATCCGACAGGAGGTTTCAAGTGTTTTCGGCGTCGTACACTTGAAGCCATTGACCTGGGACGCGTTCAGTCCAATGGTTATAGCTTCCAGATCGAAATGACCCATAAGATATGGCGGCAGCAGATGCGGATTCGTGAAATACCGATCATCTTCACGGATCGCTTTCAGGGCACCTCCAAGATGGAACGCAAGATCGTGTGGGAGGCGCTTTGGATTGTTTGGCGCCTCTGGTTCCAGAACGGCTTGAGCCGTAAACCGACCCGATCGGCTTAAACGACAGGCTCCTGCGATCGATGCCTGTGGGAGGCGGTTTTTGAACTGACTGTGCTGCCTTGTCTGGGCAGGTAGGCTCGGGCTGTTGCCCTTCCGGCGATCCTATTGAAAGTTTCCTGCTTGAGATTGGCTAGT
>JAAZXX010000949.1 GCA_014239995.1 Verrucomicrobiia bacterium | reverse complement strand
CTAACCATTTCATCGCCTCAACCGGCACTTTAGACTTTTGATCCTTGGTGTTGACCGGTCCATCAAAAACTACCTTTCCGTCTGAATTGATAACCTTGAGTGTGGCCTCTCCGTTTGTGTTTTTGTAATGCAGTTTGCCTGTCTTTTGATCCTTATCCACATAACTGATACTACTACTTACGGCGACGGAGTTAGAACTAGATACGGAGATGGAGTCAGAACTAGACGTGGATGAATCTTTCTTGCTTACCATATTAACTTTGTCGTTGCCGACCTTTTCTTCCACTTCCACATCCATGTAAGTGGCTGGCTTGGTTTCCACCGTTGTGGCACAACCCACCAGCACCACGGCTGCAATTGTTGTGAGTAGGAGATGTTTCATTTCCCTTCAGATTTCAATTCTTTACTGTTCACCTCCTCGAACCACTTCATCGCCTCAGTTGGCACCTTGGACTTTTGCTTCTTGGTGTTGACCGGCCCTTCAAAAACTACCTTGCCGACTGAATTTATGACCTTAAGCGTCGCCTCTCCGTTTGCGTTCTTGTAATGCAATTCACCTCTCTCTGTATCCTTGACCACATAACTTACACTACTGCTTACAGTATTGCTAACTGCAGAGGAGTCATTCTTCTTGGACTTGGAGTGCTTAGTTTTTGTCTTCTTAGTGGTGGCTTTTGCAAACGCTTTGACACCACCGACTAGGGGTAACTGAATGCTTGTCGCATCCAGGTCAATTGTCAATTCGGTGCCAGGATCTGGTCGTAATGTGAGCTCACGATCACTAAACATG
>JAAZXX010000948.1:231-796 GCA_014239995.1 Verrucomicrobiia bacterium | reverse complement strand
GGCCTTTTCAACGGCTGTAAGGCCCACGACGTCTCGGCACGCTCCGCCGAAAGCATCAAAACATTTCCAAACAATAGCAGGAAACAACCCAGCCTGACATATCCACGGAGGCAGGTTGATTTCATGAGGCTGCGGAAAATGTTCATCTTTGTGGGCAAAATACCGAGTGACCCAAAGGAAGATAATCGCCACCGCAGACTTTCCGAGTCAATCGGTTTATGGGCCAAAAGAGAGGGAATTTGAGGGGGATAGGAAAAATGGTCGGAGCGACAGGATTCGAACCTGCGACATCCAGTTCCCAAAACTGGCACTCTACCAAGCTGAGCTACGCTCCGACCTGCGCGGTTTGTTTAAGCCAATCGCACCACCACCGCAATCTCGAAATGCCCGCCGTCTTGCGGCCTGACCAAGCGGCTGGCACGCTGCGGCCGCGCTTGGCTGCGATGAAACCGCTCGACCAATGTTTGCTCTACGGCTTTGTGGACTCGGCCTATCTGGATGGCCGCGACCCGGTCGAGCTGTGCCGCCAACTCTGCGACGGCGGGGCGGATCTCGTGCAGATTCG
>JAAZXX010000948.1:0-221 GCA_014239995.1 Verrucomicrobiia bacterium | reverse complement strand
AGGCGCCTGGGCCCGGTCGCGGCCGGAGCCGGGGTGCGGCTTGTCATTAATGATCATCCTGAGCTTGCCACCGAGGTCGGTGCGTCTACAGCACACCTCGGCCAGGAGGATTTTTTTGACGCCGGCTATAATGATGTCGATAAGGTGAAGCCGGACGGCTCGACGCTCGAACTTGGCCTAAGCACGCACGCGCCGGAACAGGCTCGGCGCGCCTGCGAGGC
>JAAZXX010000947.1:596-803 GCA_014239995.1 Verrucomicrobiia bacterium | reverse complement strand
GTAACGGCCCAGGAACTGCGCGATTCGATCGATTTGCCAACCGCCCGGGAAGCGATTGATCAAAGCATCCGGACCATCCGAGATTATTTTTACAAACCGGAAATCCAATGCGTCATGGAAACCGTGGGTCCGCAAGGCGAAATGCTGGATCATTTTGATGGTCGCACCCTGAACCCGGGTCACGCCATTGAAGGCGCCTGGTTCATC
>JAAZXX010000947.1:262-586 GCA_014239995.1 Verrucomicrobiia bacterium | reverse complement strand
GACCAGGAACTGGTTCGGATGGGACTCAACATGTTGGACTGGATGTGGGACCGGGGGTGGGATCCCGAGTTTGGCGGGCTGCTGTATTTTGTCGACGTGCAAGGTCTGCCGGTTCAGGAATATTGGCACGACATGAAATTCTGGTGGCCCCACAACGAGGTGCTGATCGCAACCTTGTGGGCTTATCGGCTGACCGGTGAAACCAAGTATGCCGCCATGCACGAACAGGCGCATCAATGGGCGTATGCCCATTTCCCGGATCGCGAACAGGGTGAATGGTACGGCTACCTGCACCGGGATGGCCGGATCAGTACCCCGCTGAAA
>JAAZXX010000947.1:0-252 GCA_014239995.1 Verrucomicrobiia bacterium | reverse complement strand
TGGAAGGGACCTTTTCATTTACCACGAATGCAGCATGTTTGTTGGAACCTGCTGGAAGAGATGTTGCCAACGGCTTGAACCGCCTGGTTTCGTTGGACAAACACCCGGGTAGACCGAACGGACGAACATGAAATTTGTCGAAGCAGTTAACCGGTTGGCTCCATCGTTCCAAGGTGAACTCCATCTGGATCCAACCACCCGCAAGGTGTACGCCACCGATGCCTCGGTCTACCAGGAAATACCGGCGGCAGT
>JAAZXX010000946.1 GCA_014239995.1 Verrucomicrobiia bacterium | reverse complement strand
CGAGAGGTCGCCGACCGCAATGGTTGGACCAAGGCGACCTGCATTCACACACCGATGCTTGGGCTGACACAGTCACTGGCACGACGGCCGCTGACCGGCCGCTGGACTTCATATGTGTTCCGCACTTTCTTGAGATAGATGTGATTCCACACGTAGGTCACGTGATCGTTTTTCACGAATAGTTTCCCCATCCAAGCGACCCGCGTATCGTCCGTCCGCACGCCCACCGGGCAGGCAAAAACCGATTGAGGCAACCTTGACTGGCGGCGTTGCCCCGGCCTGGGTGCGCCGGTGTTTTTCCCAATGTAAGGCTCCAGCAACTCGGGCATCCAGACGGAGTCCCGGCGCAGCGCATGGTCCCTACCCCAGGCTCGTCCCCAGTTTTGGCAGAGCGGTAACCGCCCGTCGGCATCATAAGTGTAAAGGGTCGCCGCCAGGCCGATCTGTCTGCCATTGTTCAGGCAAACCGCCTGCCCAGCCTTGGTCTTTGCGCTGGCCAGTGCCGGTAGCAGCAACGCAGCCAGAATGGCGATAACGGCAATCACCACCAACAACTCAATGAGCGTGAACGCGTTGGGAAATGAACGGCCTGTTTTCACTCCGCGGAATTGGTACGTGGAAAGGTTACCCGCTTGGCCAAGCGCGAGAAACATTAAAAAAGAGGCCGGGCACTTGGCCCGGCCTCTGGTGTGTGTTCTCTTTTTGGTTAAACCAACCAAATTACTCTGCGACAGCTCGGCCGTACTGCTGCGCCTGGTCGGCCGGGATCGTCAGCGGGCTGGCCGCATCCACATCCGACCACGG
>JAAZXX010000945.1 GCA_014239995.1 Verrucomicrobiia bacterium | reverse complement strand
CCGTGCCTTGCTCTACCATGCTGGGCTAAGCTGTGATCCAGAGGGTAAAGCTGTGTCTTGGATCGGACTCGACGATAAGGTGCACCGGGTCGATGCGACCGCGCGATCTGCAGTGCCCGAGAAGGTACGCCACCGCACGATCGCTCTGGAGACCGAGACCGGTGCCCTTGCAGTCTTCCCGCCACCGCACCGCTACTTTTACCCACTCGATGAGGCTTACAACTTGGGCTTCACATGGCGGGGGAATGACTTCATGGACCAAGTTTCAGGATTCGGTATCGGTGTTCGCCAGGATCTCCAAGGAGACCGACGCTGGGTCCCGTGGTTCAACGCACCGCCTGGCACCAAGCAGGAGTTGGGCATTTTCTGGCTAGCCTCATGCGCGCGCGGCCAAAAGCTGTTTGATCGCGTGAAGGCCTACACGCACGGGGATCGCTTTCTTGAGTTGCCGGGGCACACGACTTTTAGCAGCCACTACCATATTGAGCACACGACGCGCCTCATCGAGGAACGCGAGAAGAGCAAGAAAACTGGTGTGCCACTTTCGTTAAAGAAGCCTGACTTTGTAGACGTATTTAGAAAATCCGGCATACAGATTGTCCATCTCGCAGAATTCCACAATCGTCTTGGCCGATTGCGGCGTGATCCAGTCAAGGCCCTTCCCTTGCTCAAGGCGCTGCATGAGGAGTGTACTCGTCTCTCGGACGATGGCTTTCTCCTGCTCCCAGGCGAAGAGCCCAATGTACACCTTGGCGGTCATTGGATTAGTTTTTTCCCACGTCCGGTGATGTGGGTATTGAATCGATCCAAGG
>JAAZXX010000944.1 GCA_014239995.1 Verrucomicrobiia bacterium | reverse complement strand
TTCCAAGCTATTGGGGCAACGACTATTTTGATGACGTCTATATTCACAACGGCACAGAAGAACAGTTTTCAGGTTACTGCACTGATGTGTTTTTTGCTGAAGCAAAGGCGTTCATAAAGAAGTCCGTAGCAGCGAATAAACCATTCATTTGCTATCTCGCAACCAATACGCCGCACGGGCCGTTCAATCCGAAGCCTGAAGATCGAGATGTGATCACAAAAAGATTAGCCGATCCCCAGTTTGATCATCTGGATGGAAAATTAAAGAACCAACTCGCCAATTATCTAGGCATGATTGTGAACATCGATGCCAACATGGGGAGCTTGCTTAAGTTTCTTGACGACGAAGACCTGGCTGACAATACGATTCTGATTTTCAAAACGGACAATGGCAGCCTCTTGGGACCTCGCTATTTTAATGCTGGAATGCGTGGCAGGAAGACGGAGCTCTGGGAGGGTGGGCATCGTGTTCCGTGCTTCATCCGGTGGCCAGATGGCAATCTCGCAAAACCACAAGACATTGGCGGACTTACTCAAGTACAAGATATTTTGCCGACTCTATTGGAATTGAGTGGAATCAAATCTGAGAACGGACCCGAGTTTGACGGAATGAGTCTGGCTTCGGTTTTACGTGGTGAACAGCACGTGCCTGATGATCGAATTCTCATCATCAATTACAGCAGGATGCCGGGCTTCGCGAATTACCCGTCACCGTATAGTCAAACTCAGATGCGAGCTGATCAGGCTGGCGTGCTCTGGAAACGGTGGCGACTCTTGGAGGATCGTGAGCTTTACAATTTGGAGACTGATCCTCT
>JAAZXX010000943.1 GCA_014239995.1 Verrucomicrobiia bacterium | reverse complement strand
AACTTCGGCAGGTCCGAGTAGCCCATGTCATCGGAGAAAATGAGTACCACGTTGGGGCTGCCTGGTTTTGCAGAAGGTTTCAGCGACGCTCCGCGAGCCGGTGCCTTGGATGGTTTTCGGGTCGCTTTCCTTGGTCGGACTTTCTTCACGGTCTTCCAGGTCGTGCCGTCGTTCGACACGAGAATATCGAACGAGGTAAGCAAGCGCGCACGCAGTTTCCCTTCGCGATCCCGCGAGAGGACGACCCGATTGATTTTTGTGGTCTTCGCCAGCTCGATTTGGGCCCAGCCCGTATTTCTTGCCGGGATCCAGCTACGCCCGTTGCCATAAACACCATCGTTCAGAAAAGCGATCAGATGCTTGTACGCATAGCCGGGCAGCAACGAAGATGCCGTAGCTTTGCCAGTTAGGGCAACGTTTGTTTCCGCACCCGGGGCAAAGATCTCGAACTCATCGATGCAGGGCTGCAATTTTGAACCGGGCAGGATGTCCACCCGCACGTACTGTGCCTCGACCGCCTCGAAACGGAATACGTTTGGCTTCTCGGGATCAAAGCGGTGCACAATGTTCAAGTCGTTGGAAAGCACTGGAGCAACACCTTCGCTTCCCAGATCACGGAGCTTGATATTACGCAGCCAAAAAGGAAGGCCATGATCCTGGAAACCGAAGTAGCCCTGCTTGGGCTTGGACTGCAAATTCGGATGAGTCAGCTTTACTTGATTAACCAGTACGCCGTTCAGGGTGACCGTAACTTCACCGGCAAGGCTCTTGATCTTCATACTGTTCCACTGGCCTGCCGGCTTGGCGGCGTTGG
>JAAZXX010000942.1 GCA_014239995.1 Verrucomicrobiia bacterium | reverse complement strand
GCTGGAGATTTTACCCTGATTTATGCCGACTATTTTACATACGGTAAACCCCAGCATTTTATCCGCACTCAAATGCATCATTCTACTGATTTCGTCTGCAACATGTTGTTCGTCGATGGCCACGTTGATGAGATTGCAATGAGGCGACCACCCGATCATCTGGTCAACCCGGAATACCGAATGGTTCGGCACGATTATGCCCAGTAGGGGATTAACGCCGATGGATGAAGACCGCGAACACGGATTCAGGCAAATGAAACACATACTACTCACAACAATCGCAGCCGTGGTGCTGGTGGGGTGTGGGCCATCGGCATATCAACTGAACGAACGTGCGCTGCTTGAAGCTGCGGTAGACGGAAACATCGAAGCCGTAAAACAACACTTGGCTGCTGGTACGGATGTGAATGCGATGGAGGAGGCTTTTACTCTTGCGGCTGAGTACGGTCACAAGGAAATCGTCGAACTACTTATCGCCGAAGGTGCGGATGTGAATGCGAAGGATATGAGTAATTGGATATGGACACCGCTGGATATTGCTACTCATCCAGAGAACCCAATCGACACCGCAGAAATCGCCGAACTCCTTCGCAAACACGGCGGCAAGACGAGTGAAGAATTGAAAGATTTGGAAGAAGTCAAAGAATCGATCCACGCTGCTGCCAGAGTCGGACACATCGAAGCTGTTAAACAGCACTTGGCTGCTGGTGCGGATGTGAATGCGAAGGGTGGTGTGAGAGGAGGGACTCCTTTGCATTATGCAGCTGTTGAAGGTCACAAGGAAATCACCGAACTGCTAATCGCCAACGGTGCAGACGTGAA
>JAAZXX010000941.1 GCA_014239995.1 Verrucomicrobiia bacterium | reverse complement strand
ATGGGTTGTCGTTTTATTGCTTAGAGCGGCAGCACAGAATGAGACCTGAAATTTCAGAACTGGTGAGGGGTAATTATCAGAAACTTGAAGACAACGAAAACGTGATGGATTATGACCATGTAATGGGGGTTGAAAAGGCCTTGATCCCCATTCGCCACCGGGTTGTTCCAGGTATGCGGGTGGGAATTGCTGTTGGAAGCAGGGGGATTACAGGTTTGCAAAGCATGGTTGCAGCGACTGTGCGCATCCTGTTTGAGCTTGGCGCCAAGCCGGTAATTTTACCGGCCATGGGTAGTCATGGTGGCGCTACATCTGAGGGGCAGGCGGCGGTGCTGGATGGTTATGGAATCAACGCCAAAGCTTTAGGAGTCCCCGTGGAGCCCTCGATGGACACCCTGGTGATTGGAGTGACTGAATGGGATACCCCAGTACATTGGAGTCGAGTTGCCTCTGGATTGGATGGCGTGCTTGTCATCAACAGGGTAAAACCACATACAGATTTCAAGGGAAGTCTTGGAAGTGGTATTTTAAAGATGCTCGTCGTAGGTCTTGGAAAACGTGACGGTGCCTCCGCGTTCCATCGGGCATCCATTCAATTTGGCTATGAAAAAGTACTCAGGGATTCTGCTCGCTTGCTTCTGAGCCAGATGCCTGTTCTGGGAGGGTTGGCGATTGTCGAGAACGCTTATCACCAAACACAAGAGCTTGCTTTCGTGCCATCTGAATCGGCCGTAGAGGCAGAGGAAGCATTGTTCAAAAAGGCACATCGCCTGATAACGAGCGAACTGAGTGCCCATTGGATCACCTCTTGATCGGTCTCAAAATG
>JAAZXX010000940.1 GCA_014239995.1 Verrucomicrobiia bacterium | reverse complement strand
CACGCATCTTCTCCGTTTTTCTTAGTTACCTTATAGTTACAGTTCTTGCAGTAATCTGACGAGCTTCATTTTTGAAGGTAATGCGCCTTTTTCTTTTCGTGTCGATGTGTTCTCCAGTGTACCCGAAGATGCCAAAATATTTATTAATTCAGGCGCAACTGGTTTTGGTGAAAAGTTTGCACACCTACCTGTAATAATTCTTAAAGAACTTAAGATTAACACCTTCAGCAAAATCGACTCTCGATTCACTATTAGCTTCGAAAGTAACTCAGGTATAAGCTACACAATCGAAGCCTCACATGATTTAAAAGAATGGGGGAAGGTTGGCGAAGTCCAAGGCACCGGAAGCTCGGTTGAATTCACTGATTGGCGTGAAGCGCTTTTCCAGAAGCAGTACTATCGAGTGAAGATGGCGGAGTAAAAACTCACTTAATTAGAAAGCTGAAAGGAAATGAAACACCTCCTACTCACAACAATCGCAGCCGTGGTGCTGATCTTGAAGGTTAATCTTGCGGCACAGGTTGAGAATTTGCCAAGGAGCACCCCTGAAGCACAGGGGGTTTTTTCATCGGAGATTCTTGAGTTTATCGAAACTGCTGATCAAAAAGTTAATTCAATGCACAGTTTCATGCTGTTACGGCACGGACATGTTGTTGCCGAAGCATGGTGGAAACCTGAGTCTAATAGTAAACAGCATGTTTTATGGTCGCTCAGCAAAAGCTTCACGTCAACGGCGGTTGGGCTGGCAGTGGCAGAAGAAAAGCTAAGTATCGATGACCACGTTTTGCAGTTCTTCCCCGATGATCTTCCTTCTGAACCTTCTGCCAATC
>JAAZXX010000093.1 GCA_014239995.1 Verrucomicrobiia bacterium | reverse complement strand
TTGGCTCCTGCTTCCATATTTCAGAATATCAAATTTCCACCCTGAGCCCCATTTCAGGGGCCGTCTTGGGGAGTAACATGAACCATCTGGAGCCACTTTGGAAATGAATTTTAAAAGATTTGAATCAGGCACCCAGAACACAGGACCGGGGACATCAACCTTGGTGGAATGGTTTTACGATACCAGGACAGATGAAGGCCCCAATGCACATGCTCGAGCCATCGGGACGGTCATTTGAGTTACGCCAGCATCCCCTGAATGACTTCTCCATGGACATCGGTCAAGCGACGGTCCAGGCCGTTGTGTCGAAAGGTCAGTTTTCGGTGTTCGATACCAAGCAGACGCAACATGGTTGCGTGGATGTCATGAACCGTGGTGGGGTGGTTACGTTCAGCGGGTTTGAAACCCCAAACATCGCTTTCACCAAGCGTAACGCCTCCCTTGACACCTCCTCCACATAACCAGTTGGTAAAACAAAACGGGTTATGGTCCCGCCCCTTGCCACCCTGAGCACAGGGCATACGCCCAAACTCAGTGGTCCAGAGAATCAAGGTATCCTCCAACATGCCACGCTGCTTCAAATCCTGAATTAAGGCAGCCGTCCCGCGTGCCATTCCTAGAGCCAATGGACCATGGTCGCGGTGAATGTCCTCATGGGAATCCCAATTCCGTCGCGGGAACCCGTTATCGTTTCCAGACCATATCTGAACAAAACGCACACCACGTTCAAGCAACCTCCTTGCAACCAGACATTTATGACCCCAATGCGCTGTTTCCTCGATGTCATTTATTTCGGAAGAAAAGGAGGCCTGACCATGTTCCAGTCCATACATGCCGAGAATGTATCCGGGCTCACCGGAAAGATCCGTCGTCTCAGGAGCACTCAACTGCATACGGGCAGCCAATTCATAAGCCCTGATCCTGGCCTCAAGCCTTTTGTCTTCTTCACGTCCCACCTGGTGTTCCCGATTGGAGTCTTCAAGGAGTTTCAAACCATCACGCTCACTTTGCTTGGTAATGTAGGTGTTTTGCCCCGGAAACAGGTCGTGAATGGGATTTTCCCGATTCGGGAAAATTTCAGTTCCCTGATGATGCGTTGGCAGAAAGGTCGCATCCCAGTTCTTGGGTCCATTGGAGGCGTAACCTCTGTGATCCGGCAAGACAACAAAGGTTGGCAAGTTTTCGTTCAAGCTACCCAAGCCATAACTGATCCAAGCCCCCATTCCCGGGAAACCGGGACGTTGGAAACCGGTGGACTGAAGATAAGTGGCCTGGCTGTGCACGCCTGTCTTTCCAACCATATTGTGGACAAAAGCCATCTCATCCACACATTTGCCAAGGGGAGCAACAATTTGACTCAGTCGTTTTCCCGTCTGGCCATGTGGACTCCATTTCCACGGAGAGGCAAAGGTATTACCCGGTGAGCTTTGAAACAATTCAACCGCTTCGCCTGGATCCCACTTTTGTCCATCGCGCTTGATGAGCATTGGCTTGTAATCAAAGGTATCCAGGTGACTGGCGGCACCTGACATGAAAAGTTGAATAACCCGCTTGGCCCGGGGCTTGAACTGCTTGAAGGTTTCGGGTCCGGGGTTGACACCGTCCACGGCAAGCAACCCCTCGGTGCCCAACAGGCTCGCAAGCGCTATTCCCCCCAGGCCTCCCCCGGATTCCCAAAGGAAGTCTCTTCTGGATTGTTTGAAAGGAGTTTGCATGCTGGTATTATGTGTTAACCGAACTGCTGCTCCTTGACAATGCAAAGAAATCGACAATTGTTAGGTGCAGGGAGTCGAGCGGTATGGACCGTTCGAGAAGGATAAACTTGACCCTTTGAAATATTCACAGGACTTTGGAGTGCGTTGGCACAAGGCAAAAAGATAAATAGGACTCCGTCCAGCGAATTCAACACCAGTGTATCAACTTCTGGGCAGGTCGGTGTCCTGGAACATTTTCGCGTTGTCGTGTTTTGAAGGAACGTAATGTAAATTGAATATGTCAGAATGGAAAACTATATGGGCCCTCCTGGTAGCAAGCACGTACACGCTAGGCAGCGGGAACATCGCCCTTGCAGGGGACGAACAGCATGATCTGCATCTTGCTGACTGGGCACAGAAACTTGGCAGGGCATTCGTTCAGGTTGCCGATCAAGTCGCACCTTCGGTCGTTGTGATCGAAGTGGCACATCCTATCGAGCCCAGGATAAATAACGGAGGGCTTGAAGATCACCCCGGCTGGAATCAACTTCCTGAGGAAGAACGCCGACGTTTGGAGGAATTTTTCAAGGAGCGGCAAGACCCTGCAGAGCCGAAGAAAGACGATTCAAACAGATCCAACCAGAACCCGAGGGATCGCTTTGACGGCAAGGGCTCTGGAATGGTCCTTTCCAGAGAAGGTCATGTCCTGACCAATTATCATGTCATCGAAGCCGCCAGTCGCATCCGGGTGAGATTGAGAAACGGGCGCGTTTTCAAGGCGCATGTCAGGGGGTTCGACTCCCAGGCCGATATTGCTGTCCTTCACCTGATCGACGCCCCTGCTTCGATGTTGCACCCCATTAAAACAGCTGACTCGGATGCTGTCCAAGTAGGTGAATTCGCCATTGCCATAGGTGCACCCTTTGAACTTGAATACAGTGTCACCTACGGTCATGTCAGTGCCAAGGGAAGGTCCACCGTCACCCTCTCACGCAATCTGGATCACGATTTCATTCAAACCGATGCAGACATTAACCCCGGTAATTCCGGAGGACCTCTGGTCAACATTCGAGGCGAAGCGATTGGAGTAAACACCATGATTCGGGGATTGAACACCGGCATCGGCTTTGCCATCCCGATCAACATGGCACTTGAAATTGGTCAACAAATCATCGAAACAGGCACGTTTCGTCGTGCATTACTTGGCATTGGCATACAAACATTGACTGAAAATTACGAGTTGAACGATCTGGTCAGCAGCATCTCTTCTGGCGTCATTGTGTCTTCCGTTCAGGCTGACAGTGCAGCCGCGGAAGCGGACCTGAGACCCGCCGATGTCATCATAGCCGTTGGCGGTAAGCCCGTAGCATCTGCCCAGCAACTCAAAAACCAAATAAGGTCTAAAACCATCGGGAATCCGGTTATACTGGATATCGTTCGCAACGACAAACGACGTCAAGTCGAGATTGTCCCCCGCGAGTGGACACGTCCTGAAGTTGCCGAGATCACCGCAAACAAGGCCCGAGAGATACCCGTACGCCCTCTCGGATTAAAGTTGCGCAAGGCAGATGAAACGGGTGCAAAACAATTCGGAGTCACCTTGACCGAGGGGCTCATGGTCTGGGAAGTCGAGCAGGATAGCCTGGCAGACAACCTGATCGAACCAGGGGCAATCATTACCGAAGTCAATTATCAAGCTGTCAGGATGCCCTTGGATTTTGCCGACATTTATAAGGATGTGGATCTGAAACGTGGAATGATCCTTGTGTTCAAGGATTTACTCGGTAACAGCACCTACGTGATCCTCAAGGAGCGCGAACTCTAAACCCCATGAGCTTCAAAAAATTTAATGGACGTGCTTGCGGGGTTTTCCAGCCCTTAGTACTCGAAGGGAAAACCCCCTTCCATTCTCATATGGTTCAACACGCGCCGTGACCTCCAGCACCGGATAACGCACCGTTGCCAGGCCGTGGCTTCGGTATGTCGACGCAAATAACTCCGTTTCCACCATCCCGGTCTTGTCCGCCAAGGTCAAAAACTTCATCGGTTCACCGGTCACCTGGTGGTGCATGCGTTGTTCCACTATCAAGCCACAGGTGGTGACTTCACTTCCCACATGATTGCCCAGTTGTTGCACTGAACAATAGGTTTCCCATGCGATTTCCGGGTGTAGATCCAGGGGATGTCCAGAGGCAGGAAAACCCAATGCCTCGCTTTCCCATATCAGACGTTGAAGCCACGTTGGTTCCTCCAGTGTGGTTGCGGGTAAGCGCCCTGTGTCCGGAGGTGGCAGCAACCATCCTTGATCAGGGCAACTTGAATCCGAAAAGATTCGGTAAAGCTGTTGAGATTCCCAAAACTGGGCCGTGCGTGTCTTACCAAACACATCCAGGGCACCCACCCTTATCATTCGCTCCATCTCGTTGGCTTGAGGAAAAACTCGCCGATAAAAATCAGCCATTGAATCAAAAACCCTGTGCTTATGTGCGTCGACAATCCTTGCAAGTGTTTGCTCAGTCAAGCCCTTGACAGCACTCAATGGAACACGAATCACACTCGATGCAGACATATGAGGTCGATCTGAAATCTCCCCATCTCCCTCGACAAGAAAACCGGGACCTGGCGCATTGATCGAAGGCGGCCGTAAGCGAATCCCAAGACGAGCACACTCGAGCACGTAAACCAGCGGATCATAAAATCCTTTGCCGTGGGTCAGCACGGCAGCCATGAACGGCGCTGGAAAATAACATTTCAACCAGGCTGACTGGTAGGCTTCAACGCCATAAGCTGTACTATGCGCCTTACAGAAAGCGTAACCATTGAAACCACAAACCATTTCCCACACCTCCGTGATTTTTGCTTCTGCATGTCCACGTCTGGCAGCGGACTCAAAGAACTCACGACGAATCGTCTCAATCATTTCCCGCTTCCGCTTGTTCAGGGCACGTCGCAACACGTCGGCACGCCCTGGAGATAATCCGGCAAATAGTTCACTGATCTGAAGAATATGTTCCTCGTAAACCACCAAACAACGGGTACTCTTAAGGCATGTTACAAGGGATGTATGGGGATAAACAGTTGGTTCCAGTTTCTGGTAACGACGAATAAACTTGAGCTTTTTCTGCTCGTTGGCAGCCCCTGGACGAATTACTGAAACAATCGCAATCAGTCCGTCAATTTCCCTGACGTTGCACCTTCGACAAAGGCTCACCATGGCCGGGCTCTCGATATGGTGCACGGCTCTCGACCCTCCCCCTGCAATCATGGACCACACTTTTGGATCCGTCCATGGATCACACTCGCTCTCAATCGCACATTTGATTGGCATCTTGCCACTATTCTGTATGGGATTACTGCGACACCGTTCCAGATCCAGGCAAACACCACGCTCGAGCAACATCGTCCCGACATCACGCATTACGGAAAGTCCTCCCTGAGCCAGAATATCCATTTTAACCAAGCCAATGGCCTCCACTGCGTCCATGTCAAAATGAGTGGTCGGATATCCCTTATGTGCGGTAAAAGTAGGGGTTAAGTGTCTTATGGGCTGCCTTGACAAGACCACACCGCAGGGATGCATCTTGGGATAACGGGGGAAGCCATCCAAAAATTTCGCCATATTCAACGCATGACAATAGGGTTCCTCCTGAAGTGGCAGATCCCTGCACGCCTGGTTCTCTGAAACGTTCTCAAGCATGTCACCGGGACTCGCGTAGGGAAATCGCTCTGTTATACGCCGGATTTGGTGCTCAGAAACACCCAGAACCTTGGCAACATCTCCCATGGCACCCCGGGATTGATAAGATGAAAAACCACCTACCACCGCACAATACGCTTCACCATACTTGCGAAAGATAAGATCAACCACATCATCCTTGCGGTCATGCGGAAAATCTACATCAATGTCTGGCAACTTCTGAAGGGCCATACGATCCCTGTTTAGAAAACGTCGAAAGTAAAGTTCGAAACGCATGGGACACACATCACTGATACGCAGACAGTAGCATACCAGCGAATCCGCTGCACTGCCACGGGTGATCCAGGGAATGTCCACTGCCCGGCAGTCCTGCAAAATATCCCAAACCACCAGAAAGTAGTGTTCGTATCCCACATCCTGAATAATGGATAATTCATCATCCACTTGACGTCGCACCCGTGCACGCCGTGACTCGGGATAACGCTGCACCAGACCTCGCAGGACCATTTTCCGGAGAAAGGCTCTGGGTGAAGAACCATCTGGAGGCCGAAACTGTGGAAACTGCGGTGGTCCAATGGGCATTTTAAAATCACTGCACCGCTCCGCAATTTCGCGACCACGATCTAATAAAGCTGGGGTTCTCTTCCACAAATCCACCCAGGCCGATGTTGAAGGAAAATGCTGGGAACCCGCCTGCATCTTGGCAGGATGCCCCTGTTTCAACAAAGTCAAGGTGCGAATGGATTGGAGCACCTCAAATTTCCAGGCATCTTCCGGCAAGGCATAGTGTACCGGTGAGATTGCCACACCCGGATAACGTTGATCGTCCTGAGGGGATTGCTTCCATGCCTCGGGACATTCGGTTGCAAGGTAAAAGTGATTCCCGAAAAGCCGCTTCAAACCGGGATCCCTACCTGCTGCAATCAAGCCTTCCACCGGCATGACGCCCAACTGTTCACGCGTCCAGCAGTCATGAGCATGCTGGCGGCGAGTTGTCGTTTTGGACATCTTGCCCCCCCCTTTCCCACGATGCCTCAAGGGAGACTGAGATTCCGTAACAGGTAGGGTTTGCACGGATGCACCCGACGGTCTAGAGGACAGAAGATGACACAGATTGCGATAACCGGTTTCATTCTGCACGTATAACAACAACGGTTGTCCGTCCACTCCTATTTCCACCCCGATGATTGGTTGGATTCCCTGCTCCTTGGCACGTTGATAAAACGCCACGGAGCCATGAAGATTTCCCTGGTCTACCAGGGCCACGGCAGATTGACCCTGTTCACACGCCTGCTTTACAACAGCCTCTACCGATAACGCGGAATTCAAAAAGGAGTAATAACTCTTAACATTCAGGAAAACCGGCATCACACTGGAACGTGATCTCACTGGAGCTTGCTTGGGAGTCTTGCCCCCCCCTTCCGAACGGTTCGTGTTCACCGGATGGGAAGATCGACTTGACATGTCCGGTTTCCCAACCTTTGCAGGCGGATACGCGTAGGCACCCGAGGTCGGAGAGCCTGTCATGTCTTGTTTTCGGGGGAGCTTTTTGGGGGCAATCCCTTTTCGATCACCTTGCTTGACGGCATCGCACAAAATGAAATCGTGACCTCGCATAATCACCCCCGCACCACAACGACGTTTCAGATCATCCACGATTCGGGCCAGACGTCGACGGGATTCCCGCTGGGACACTGAATGGTCAAGGGCCAGTTCACTCCGGTAAAAACTGTCGTATACACGGGATAACTTCAGGGACACCATACGAAGACTGACACGTCGCCGCCAGGCCCTCCTGAGGAGTATTCCCAGTCGACCGTAAAAATCGGTTTCCAGATCCGTTGGTTCACCAAGACTCTCCCCACACTGATCTTCCTCCATATCGTTGTAACGAATTTTAACGGTCAGCGTACGGACACACTTGCCGTCAGAGCGCACCTTGGCCATCAATACATCAGCCATCCGTCGCAGTGTCGCCTCGATGCGTGCTTCATCCGTCTGATCCTCATCGAAAGTCTCCTGTTTGCCATAGGACTTGGCTGGAGCGACTGCCGGTATAATCGGACGTTCATCGCGTCCGTGTGCAAACTCCCGGATACGCGGTGCCATGTTTCCAAGAATCATGTGCAGCAAATCCGTGGCTGTTCCGGCTATCTGGCCAATTCGCGCCAAACCTGCCGCATTCAGACGGGACGCGGTTGCCGCCCCAATCCCCGGCAACCAATGATTGGGCAATGGATGGAGAAAAGGAATTTCATAGCCCTTCTCAATTTCCTGAAATGCTGCAGGTTTATGAAGTTTAGAAGCAATTTGACTGATCAACTTATTTGGCCCAATACCTTCACTGACCGTGATCTTGAGCGACTGCCCAATAGCCTTACGGATGGTTTGAGCGATCTCAGATGCCGGAGACCGCACCCTTGAAAGATCAAAATAGCCTTCATCAATCGATGTGATCTCCACGTCCGGGGTGAAGTCATAGGCATAGGAAAACATCCAGCGAGAAAAACGTTCATACTTATCATAATCACCCGGCAAAAGAATTAATCTGGGACACAGCTTACGCGCTCGAATCGTCGGCATTGGGGTGTAGACCCCACATTTGCGCGCTTCATATGATGCTGCTGCAATGATGCCTCGCTTCTCCCCACCAACGGCCACAGGCTTGCCACGCAGACGTGTGTCAGAGGCCTGTTCAACCGAAGCAAAAAAAGCATCCGCATCGAGATGAACCACCGATCGCGGAAATGGTGACAAGTCTGCCATAACGGGAAATCGCAAGCACTCAGAGGTCCATCAGCGATATTTGCGAATCAGCGCCACCATGACCCCCTGGATGACCAGTTCCTGCGCTGGAATGAAATCGGGATAACTTGGGTTTTCGGCCTTCAACCACGTTTTCCCATGCTGTTTGACAAAGGTTTTTAAAGTGGATTCATTATCGATCAAGGCTGCCACCACGTCACCGGGACGTGGATCCATACCATGCTCCAGGATCGCATAATCTCCATTCAGGATGTGACGCCCCTCCATCGAATTCCCACGCACTTCCAGTGCGAAAGTACGGGATGAGGGCGAGATCCCAAGCGTCTCCACATCCACTGAAATACACCCCTCCCTGCCCTCCTGCCGCCGATCATCAGCAAAACCAGCTGGAATACTCCCATAAACAGGGATATCTACAATCCTCCCCCGTTCAACGGGATGATGCGTATCCACTGCAAGCGGCAAGGCCCGAAGCGACCTCGCCTGATGAGGACGATGCGTCAGGTAGCCCTTACGGCGCAAAGCCTTCACATGGTCTGCTGCTGCCGTCATGCTGCGAAAACCAAAATGTGCTGCCACCTCTCGCAAGCTCGGCGCTGTACCTTGCGTCTGCTGCTGCTCCCGGATAAACCCCAGCACCTCCTGTTGACGATGTGTTAGCGATAGACTCATACTGTTCATATGAACAGTATTAAATACGGTATCAATGTCAATACTTGTCACGAGGCTAAGGCGTGGCAAGACAGGATGGATCAGCCAAGACTCTCCGAGAGGAAACCAGCAAAACGCTCAATGGGAATGACTTTCAAGGCTTCCTGGAATGGAAGACTCCATCAGCTTATTGCGATGCGGCCCATATACACAGGCGTTTCATCATTTCGAGATTGTGGTCGTTTTCAATGATGACACCACCCAGTCCTTCGCCGTTGAGGACGGAGTTATTAATCCAACCAGCGTCCGTCAATACAACAAGTCTTCCTTTACCGTATTGAACACCCGCCATCAAAATCCCAAAGGCATCACGTTCCCCTCTTAACGGTGGCTGTTTAAGGTCGTTGATAACAGCCCAGCGTTGAACACCTGTGGCGGGTATGAATTCAATTTGATTCCCGGTATAGTATCCCCAGGTAAGACCACCCACGACCGGTGTTTCAGGAGGAATCTCCAGACCCTTGGCATCGGTGTAGTGATCCATCCACTGCATTCCGAACCTGGCTAAAAACAGATTCATCTTTTTCCTCTCCAGGTTGTGGTCTTCCTGGTTTCCCATCAGGATGATCCCTCCGCCTCTTGCGACGAAACGAAATAATACCTTGCGGTCCCGGGTATTGATGTGAGGAGGAGGTGTATTTGTCCCGATAGCTTTCCAGCTGGGGTTAGAGATCAAAAGGAGATCCACATCACGCAAATTGGATCGATTGGGACGTTTACTATGAACACGTACTGCAAATGTTTCCCCCAATGCCTCCAGGATATCACGATAACTTCCCTCAGGGAGATAGCGTGTTTCACCCTCGGCATTATAATAACGGCTGTAGAGCAGCACCGGACGTTTCCCTTCTGCCCTCATCAGGCGAGGTCGCTTCGGGCCTTGCCGCTTGCAGTG
>JAAZXX010000939.1:615-837 GCA_014239995.1 Verrucomicrobiia bacterium | reverse complement strand
GCACAAAACCGGCTGCTGTGCATCGAGGGCGTCGACGAGGTGGACGTGCAACTCGTCTGGGATCCGCCCTGGAATCACGATATGATGAGCGAGGCGGCCAAGCTGGAACTCGGCATGATGTGATGAACCCACGCGCGGAAACAGCGACCTTGGCCAAGCGCGACGAATCAGTCGATTGGACAGCGCTCCGTGACGACTTCCCGATCCTGCGCGAAACCGTCA
>JAAZXX010000939.1:0-605 GCA_014239995.1 Verrucomicrobiia bacterium | reverse complement strand
AAGTAAAAACTCGCACGGGCGTGGTGAGCTTCGTGCTGCCGGACGCCCACGCTCTCGACCTAGCCACAATGGCCGACCAAAAGGGCGTTGCGTTGCGGGCGGGTCATCACTGCAATCAACCGCTCCTGGCCAAGCTCGGTGTCGCGGCGACCGCATCAGGTCATCGATGCGGTTCGCCGCTACTACGAGCATGATAACGCCAACGTGCACCGTGGCATCCACGAGTTGAGCAACCGCGCCACCGAGGCGTACGAGGGCGCGCGCCAGCGAGTCGCTGACTACCTCAACGCCGGCTCCCGCGAGGAAATTATTTTCACGCGCGGCACCACCGAGGGGCTGAACCTCGTCGCCAACACCTGGGCGCTCGACAACCTGCGCCAGGGCGACACGATTCTGCTCACCGAGATGGAGCACCACAGCAACCTCGTGCCGTGGCAAATCCTGGCCAACCGGATCGGCGCAAAACTCGACTTCATCGAGATCACCGGCGACGACGGGCAGCTTGATTTGCAGTGGCTCGACGAGCAACTCGCCCGTGCCCGGCTGCTCTCGCTCACGCATATTTCCAACGCGATGGGCACAGTCAACCCGGTCGCCGAGATTTG
>JAAZXX010000938.1 GCA_014239995.1 Verrucomicrobiia bacterium | reverse complement strand
AAAACATTTAGGAGTCAATCATTCAAACAATGAATTATGGCGTTGATAAATGCTCATTCTAACTTGTTATCCCCAAAATTACGGCTAGGGCAGATGAACGATATTTCCATCTACTAACGAAAAACCTCGTCTTATTGTACTGCCATTTAAAAACCTCAGTAATGTTGAGGATAATGATTTTCTGGTAGACGGAATTGTCGAGGACCTAATCACTGAGTTTTCTCGTATCAATTCTATAGAGGTGATTTCTCGTAATACAGCGTTTTCTTTGAAAGGAAAGGAAATAGAAAATACCAAAATCGCTGCCGAGTTCGGTATTGACTTCATTGCCACCGGGAGCATTCGCTCTTCGGGTAATCGCATTCGAATTTCTGTTGATCTGACCGATCCGGCCACGGGCAGTTCAATTTGGAGCGAACGCTACGACGGTACGATGGACGACGTTTTTGAGGTACAGGATGAGATCGTCCGGAAGGTAATCGTCGCACTGGTGGGAAAGCTGGAGATGGCTGGTCTGGAGCGTGCCAAGCGAAAGCCAACTGAAAACTTGACCTCCTACGAGTACCTCCTGCGAGGCCGTGACTTTCATAACAAGTTTTCTAAGGAGGGTGTCCTCTCTGCTATAGAGATGCTAGATAAATCCATTGAGGCTGACCCCAACAACGCACAGGCTTATGCGTGGGGGGCCTGCTCCCTGGGACAAGGGCTAGGAAGAGGGTATCTGGAGGGCGACCAAGAAACGCATTTCCAGAAACTTCAATCATTGATCCAGAAGGCACTGGAACTGGACGAGAATGATCTTGAGTGCAACCGAATACTCTGCGAACTGAACAAGCTAT
>JAAZXX010000937.1 GCA_014239995.1 Verrucomicrobiia bacterium | reverse complement strand
CCCCATAGGAGCCTTTGCGACGACCACCAGATCGGCAACTGTAAACAGCGATCTGGCGTCTGCTTTGGCAACGGGGGGCACTTTGGGAGCAGACCTCTTTGGCTCAACATTCGTGCCGGTGGCGATATGCTGTTTGACGGCTTCGATGTTTCCAGTTGACGCAGCTTTGTGAATTGAGATGTCTGGAACTGACGGCCCACACCCCACCAGCACCATGGCTGCGATTGTTGTGAGTAGGAGGTGTTTCATTTCATTGATTAGTAGACAAATTCTGATGCTCCATTAGCAATAAGGAGTTCCGCAATTTCATTTTCAAAGTTATTGTCAGCAAGGTTCAAAGGAGTGAGGTTTTTACTTGTTTTAGCATTTAAATTCGCGCCTTCCACAATAAGCAACGCAACAGCTTTCTTTTGCCCTTTCATGGCAGCCCAATGCAGAGCGGTCATTTTATTAGCATCTATATCATTTACATCCACTCCAGCGGCCAAATGTTGTTTCACAGCCCTAATGTTTCCAATTTCAGCAGCCTTGTGTATTGATTCGACTGGCAACTGCATTCGAGACACACACCCCACCAGCACCACGGCTGCGATTGTTGTGAGTAGGAGGTGTTTCATTTGCCTCCGGTTTCCAGTTCGGCCCCGGTTTTGCCTCCGTGTTTTCGGAGGATGGCGGCGACATCCTCTTTGTTGTTCCGGTCGGCCCAGTCGAGTGGCGTGTCCCCGAACGCGATGGTCACGTTGACGTTTGCGCCGTTGGCCAACAGCAGTTCGATGATCTCTTTTTGGCCGGTCGAGGCCGACTTGTGCAAGGGAGTTGTTCCGCCGTCCCCGTTCACGTTCGCCCCCTTGGCGA
>JAAZXX010000936.1 GCA_014239995.1 Verrucomicrobiia bacterium | reverse complement strand
CTGCCAGCGCCTTTTTATTTCAATCAGGAAATGGCCGTGAGGATTGCAGGCTGTGTCCCGGTGGCAGTGCCGACAGATGCCGATGGCCAGTTGGATATGGTAGCCCTTGAAGGGGCTATTACCCCGCGAACAAGGGCCATGGTCACTGTGTCACCGAATAACCCAACTGGCGTTGTATACCCAGAAGCGGATCTTCGGGCGGTGAACCGGCTATGCCTTGAACAGGGCATTTATCATATCAGCGACGAGGCTTACGAGTACTTTCTTTACGATGGTGTGCAGCATTTCTCACCAGGCGCAATCACCGACAGTGCCCAGCACACGATCAGCCTATACTCGCTGAGCAAGGCCTACGGCTTTGCCAGTTGGCGCATCGGCTACGCGTCAGTGCCTGAATCACTGATGGGGGCCTTGCGCAAGATTCAGGATACCAATGTTATTTGCGCTACGGTGATAGCGCAATATGCCGCTATCGGCGCACTGCAGTCCGGTCGTGACTACTGCATGCCTTATGTGGCTGAGCTCGCAGCTGTGCGCGCCCAGGCGCTGGATGCGGTCGAATCGATAACAGACAAAGTGCGCCTGTTGCCTGGTGAGGGAGCGTTTTATCTTTTTCTTGAGGTCCCCGGTTATGCTGATGGCGACCTTCACCTTGCGACTCGGTTGATCAAAGAGCACGGAGTCGCGGTGATCCCCGGTAGTGCTTTTGGGGTGACTGATCGTTGCACACTGCGCGTCTCTTTTGGCGCTTTGCAAAGTGCCAGCGCTATCGACGGTATTGGACGATTGATGTCAGGACTCAACGCGCTGGCCTGACCTCGCTGAGGTGGGTTTGCGCGTAGCGCGCAAGTCAGATACCCTT
>JAAZXX010000935.1 GCA_014239995.1 Verrucomicrobiia bacterium | reverse complement strand
CTGCGATTGTTGTGAGTAGGAGGTGTTTCATTTCCCTTCAGCTTTCAATTCTTCACCCGTCTTGCCGCCGTGTTTGCGGAGGAGGTCGGCGGTTTCTGTTCGGTTCCACTGGATGGCTCCATCTAGCGGTGTTTGGCCTTTGTAATCACCTACCTCAATCTTCGTATTCACATCCGCACCTCGGGCAATAAGTAGTTCGATGATTTTCTTGAGACCTCTTGAAGCCGCATAATGCAAAGGAGTCCTTCCATATTTATCCTTCGCATTCACATCCGCACCAGCAGCCAAGTGCTGTTTGACGGCTTCGATGTTTCCAGTTTTAACAGCTTCGCGAATTGAGATGTCTGGTGGTTTGGCTGACGGCAGTTCTGGCTTTGTAGCTACGGCAACTGGTTCAGCGGGTTCAACTTCTGGCGGAAGAGCCGACTGCTGCGACTCACCACACCCCACCAGCACCACGGCTGCGATTGTTGTGAGTAGGAGGTGTTTCATTTTTTTACGTATTTTAAGTCGAATTAATATTTTAGTATTAATAGTGAATTTTAACTAGAACCATCACCAATCACTGTGACTCCCTCCATACCTTCTTCTCATCTCATTATACTTGTCAACAGGACACTCGTAAAGGCGACCAAACCAATTGTGAAAACAACTCATTTGTTTTTCACTCAGTACATCGTCCCAAGCGTCCTCTATCTTTTTACTGTTTAACCAATCCTCTGAATGCACGTACATTTCCTCTTGTTTTAGATCCTCCCCGCACCATGAACATCTTGGAATAATGGAGGACATCAAAACACTACTACAATGGGGACACGATTTAGGGGTATTTGTGCTTTTGTTATTCTTAACCTCAAGCTCACTATTA
>JAAZXX010000934.1 GCA_014239995.1 Verrucomicrobiia bacterium | reverse complement strand
TGGGCTAGGGGATTGAGCTTTTTGTATTTTACCTTCATTAAAATATCTTATAAGGCTTGCATGTATATACTATACCCACGGAATTGGAATTACGGGGATCCCATTCTTTTAGCATTAAGCGAAGGTGGTATGCCCTCTCTTCAGCCCCTGCTTGAGAATTGTAGTTGCGATCTTCGATGCGGCGACCATGACGAGTAACAACATAGCAAGCTAATGACTCTTTATCTATATTTCTACGGGTTATTTTCATTATGTACAAAGGATAACATATTATTAGGCCAATGTCAATGTTTTTTTAACATAAGTTTGATGAAAATGGTGGAGGTGGCGGGAATTGAACCCGCGTCCTGGCGATTTCAAGCATACACATCTACAAGTTTAGTTAATTTTTTTTAAAGTTATGATATTAACATCCAACTTCTTGTTACCATTATTTACCCCCGCTACGCAGAGGACTCAGTTTATTAACAAGTAAACCTTTTCTGTTTTGCAGATAGATGACCCCTCGTCTCCCGTATCTGCGTCTAGGAGGGAGAGGTAGCAGAGTTTAGGCTGCTAGTGCGACCTTGCGAGTCCTTGCGAACCCGAAAGCCTTTACACGCGATTTATTGCCATGTAATAATGTCGTACCTTTTAACGAAGCCAAGTACATCTTCGACTTGCAGTGTAAGAATCCAACGTCAGTCGAATCCAGTACACCCCCATAAATTTCAAAAGAACAATAAATTATTATACACTTATTCCTGATGGAGGAGTTTCATCTATCCATTTACCAGAGTAAGGGCATTTCCTATCAATTTTTAAAGTTGTTATACTCCAGTCTTTGCTGTCAACCATTTCTTGTTGGTATTCTAAAGCCTGTACCGCTCCTGTT
>JAAZXX010000933.1 GCA_014239995.1 Verrucomicrobiia bacterium | reverse complement strand
CTTGCCCTAACGCGTGAGCAAAAGACCAAAAACACCATCTAGAACCAACGTAGCTGATCAAACATGCGATATGTTGCGACGCCTAGGAATCGAACGTGTGTATATCTATCCAGGTGGCACGATTGTTCCACTGATTAATGGATGTATCAAATACGGGATCAAAATAGAGACCTTTAAAAGTGAACAAGGAGCTGGTTATGCAGCCCTCGCACGCGCACGTCTGACAGGTAAACCGCAGGTTGTCATGGTAACTTCAGGTCCAGGCGTGACCAATATCCTGACACCTCTTGCTGATGCTTTCTACGACTCAACGCCGCTGGTTCTTATTTGTGGTCAAATCAGTACGAAGGATCTCAATGAGCGCTTAAAAGTCAGGCAACGTGGGTTTCAGGAAGTTCCGACCACGCGTATTACAGAGCCCCTGAGTAAACAGTCCAAATGTTTTCTTACCATTGAGGACGTCGTTAAACAAATTCCCGAGGCATTCGATCATACCCTGAGCGGGCGAAAGGGTCCTGTTGTACTCGATTTTCCAATGGATCTGCAACTTCAGCAAGTAAGCGTTGTTGAACAAGGGGAAATCAGTATTGAACTGTTTCCGGAAATCCAACTGCCGGAAAAAGGCCTTATCGAAGAAGTTTTCGAACACGCAATAACTGCCAAACGCGCCGTTATATTGCTTGGGCAGGGTGCATTGCAAACCGCTGCGTTTCAAGAATACCTTGATATCGCTGAAAAAATGGATGCCATGGTTGTCACAAGTTTGCTTGGTGTGGGTTCCTTTGACGTCAACCATGAACGTTGCCTTGGATACCTCGGCCACACGGGGCATCAGGCAGCCAATTTGGCTGTCTTTGAATCTGATTTCCTGCTTGTATTGGGCTCTCGTTTAGACGTGAGACAGACCGGAACGGTAGTTGA
>JAAZXX010000932.1 GCA_014239995.1 Verrucomicrobiia bacterium | reverse complement strand
ATCATAATATTTTTTCCAGTGTTTGAAGAAAGTAATTATTTTCTTCAGTAGTGCCTATCGAAATTCTAAGAAAATTATCCATCTCTACAGGTCGTACAATAACACCCTCTTTAAGTAGACTGTTATATACTTTCATTGCATCAGAAAATTTAACAGCAATGAAATTAGCGTGAGAAGGAATATAGCTTAATTTAAGGTGTTTAAAACCTTGCTCTAGCTGCTTTAAACCAATATCATTTACCTTTCTCGACTTCTTTAAATAGTCCAAATCTGACAAGGCACAAATTGCAGCTATTTGAGCTGTATGATTAACATTAAATGGCTCTCTAACTCGGTTAATAAAGTCCGCAATTGTTGGACTACAAACAGAGTATCCAACTCTTAAACCAGCCAAACCATAAGCTTTTGAAAACGTACGGGTTATGATTAAATTGCCAAATTCTTTTAGCCAGTCAATAGCCTGGTCATTAATATTCAAATATTCAAAGTATGCTTGATCCAAAACTACCGGTATATGGATAGGCACTTTAGCTAAAAAGTTATATATGTCATCGTCGCTTACCAGTGTTCCTGTAGGATTGTTGGGGTTGGCAACAAAGATGAGTTTCGTATTATCGTTAATTAACTCAACAATAGAATTTAAATCGTGACCGAAATCTTTTGCTGGTGCTACTTTTGCAGTTGCGCCCAAGGCCTGAGTAACTAATGGGTAAACAACAAAAGCATACTGTGAAAAAATCACTTCGTCTGTCTCTTTGCAAACAAAAACTCTGGCAATCAGTTCCAATAGTTCATTAGAACCATTGCCCAATGAAATCATTTCCAAAGTTACATCTAAGTGTTCACTTATAGCTCTTTTTAATTCATAGCCATTGCCGTCAGGGTATCTATGAACCTCTTTGAGCGAAAGCTTCATAGCTTCAACCA
>JAAZXX010000931.1 GCA_014239995.1 Verrucomicrobiia bacterium | reverse complement strand
ACAGGTCAATACCCCTGTCACCACGGCTGGGTGCAACATTACGATGTACCACGTTGGGGCGGGGCAGGATTGCGTGCCGATCGTTTCACAACGTTTGCCCGGTTATTGCGTGAAGGAGGCTATGCCACGGTGATCGGCGGTAAATGGCAGATCAATCATCTAGGCAAGGAACCTGATGCCCTGAAAAAGCATGGATTTGATGAGCACTGTGTCTGGCCGGGAGTCGAGGAAGGAAAGCCTGAGACCCAGGAACGTTTCTGGAATGGTTTACTAGTCATGAACGGTAAACGCAGCAAGGTTCCCTACGGCCCGGACACGATCAATAATTTCCTGATAGATTACATAAAGCGCCACAAGGATGACCCTTTCCTGATTTACTACCCGATGCTCCTGACTCACGGACCGCATACTACTACGCCAATGAATAAAGCCAATGCACCGGATGGAAAACCGGCTTTGTACGCAGGCAATGTGACCTACATGGATCATCTGGTGGGCAAACTCGTTGCTGCAGTGGATGAATTGGAGTTGAAGGAGCGGACCTTGATTGTATTTACCGGGGACAATGGATCGGCTTCATCAGGCACACTTAATGGAGAACCTTACCCTAAAGGCAAGGGCCGACAGGCAGACTGGGGAGTGCATGTCCCTTTCATTGTACGTGCACCATTTTTAAACAAAGGTGGGGTTGTGTCGCGTGACTTGATTGATTTCACTGACCTCTACCCGACCTTTCTTGATCTGGCTGGAGTAACTCCACCCAAAGCACTCAAGCTGGATGGTAAATCTTTCGTACCCAGCTTGCGTGGCGATGAGGATCCCTTTAAAAAGCGCAGCTGGATATATTCCCAGATTGGCGACTTTCGGATGATCCGCGACTGGTATCATATTATCGATAACAAGGGTGCGTTCCATAATTTACTCAAGGATCCACGTCAGGAGCGTG
>JAAZXX010000930.1 GCA_014239995.1 Verrucomicrobiia bacterium | reverse complement strand
GAGACAGCAATACCTAAACCTCATCCCAACCATTCCGGATGAATATGAAAAACTCGGCAGTTACGCAATGTGTGGCCTTCCGGATTCTCTCTATGCGAAGCGCTTCGTTGAGCAGGGCAAACTGGATAGCGTCTATCCAATCGTGGTAGCGGGCCGCAACTTCGGATGCGGCAGTTCGAGGGAACACGCCCCCATCGCGATGGGGTCAGCCAAGTGTCGCATAGTCCTCGCAGAAAGCTTTGCCAGGATTTTCTTTCGTAATTGTGTCGCCACAGGGGAATTGTATCCATGCGAATGCACCGAACGTATGTGTGACATGCTTGAAACTGGGGATGTGGTGACTGTGGATTTGGATGAAGGGAAAGTGATGATCGAAAAAACAGAGCGGGCTTGCCCTGTCAAGCCACTCGGAGACGTACGATCCGTCGTGGACGCTGGTGGACTTTTCAATTACGCCAGACAGCAGAACATGATCAGCAGCTGAGTGAACCCCGCTTACAGGCACGGGAACTTGGGAGCCTTCAAATACACGGAAGACACCCGAGCTGATCAAAAATCATCTCCAAGGGCTCGCCCAAGACCTTGATCCGTTCTCGACACGTGGTCTCCCTCAGTAGACTCTCAGAAGCCTGCATTCTTTCAAGATTCAGCGTGTCCCGTATCCGAAGCACTCGGGCTTGCCTGGTATCCTTGATAACGAGCGAACTGAGTGCCCATTGGATCACCTCTTGATCGGTCTCAAAATGAACGGGGACCTTGGCCCCGTTCATGGTCATTGCAGTCACCGCATTGACAAAAGAGGTCCGGTTCTGCATGGCATTGACAAGACGGGCAGTGGTGAAGTCAGCCATACCAATCCCAATGGCATTTCCTCTGGATTCTGGTGTCAGGTCCCGCACGACGATACGTTTGATGTGGGGACTTTCTGTTTGTTCTCCAAAGTTGGTTGAGTATCCATGTACCCCTG
>JAAZXX010000092.1 GCA_014239995.1 Verrucomicrobiia bacterium | reverse complement strand
CCCTTCCGGGCGGTTATGGTTGTTGGTTCTTTTTGGCGATGGCAACCTTGGCAAGGTAGATCGAGGTTTTTCCCTCGTGACTGCTGTAATAACTTACCCAGAGCATGTTTTCCCTCCAAACAAGACCTGCATAGCTTGAGTCTCCTCCGCTGGGAAGTTTGAGGGCCGGTGTGTAAACTGCCGTGTCCGCCTGGATGAATCCGAGTTCCGTCCATTGGGAACCCCAGCTGCCATCGGTGCCATCAGGATAACGCCTGACTGCAGTGAGTAATCGCCCGTCCGGAAGGGTAATCATGGCAGGACCTCCCATCTTGATCCCCAGGGGGTGCCAGGACCATTTACTGTAAGGTGGCATGGAAGTCCCCAGCAACGCTGAGGAGGCAGCGTGCTCTGGATGATCCCGTCTCAGGAGCATGTGGAGGGTTCCATCAGGTTTGAATACCAGTGCATGCTCGTTGCTGCGATCACCCGGGGGGCGGGGGTCATCAAGGAGATGACTATAGTTTACGCCATCCAAGGTGCTGTAGAGTCGTGTGCGGTCGCGACTGCCCCACTGGTAACCAAGGGCATAGCCCTTTTCCTCAAACCAGGATGTCTGCCATAGCCAGTAGCCCTTGTCGGCAATCCTGTTCGGTCCCTCCCACCGAGTGCCATCGGTGCTCGTGAAAGTTACGGATTGATTGTTTCTTACATCTGGATGGTCATGATCAACGTCATACTCGCATGAATTGAGCAGGAGTCTTCCATCCGGCATCACCGAAAGCTTGGCATCGCGCAGATCCAGTCCCGGGCT
Source organism: Verrucomicrobiia bacterium (assembly GCA_014239995.1). GTDB lineage: Bacteria > Verrucomicrobiota > Verrucomicrobiia > Limisphaerales > AAA164-E04 > AAA164-E04. The sequence goes on along the minus strand of JAAZXX010000092.1, from coordinate 9,021 downwards.
TTCCAGTAACACGGCCGATTTCCAGTGGACGCCATCTTCGGAACATATGACCCTGATTTTGCCATGATCTCCCTTACCCGCATGGCCCGTTCCTTCTCGGAAGGCGCAAAACCACTGACCATTGAAATGTTCGAGGTCCGTAAAGGCGTTGTGTGGGGCCTGACTCCAGATCTTGGCCACGGACAGTAACTTAAGCTTGCCTGCAGAGAGGGTGGTCAAGGAGCTTGTCAATATCAGTAGACTGATTGTTTTGAACATGGTCAAAGGCATCCTGCCATGTTACGGGAAGCTTTCTTTCAAGCAACATGGAAATCATCGCGACAGGCAGTCATCGTTAAACATTTCCCCCTGCGATAAAGGGTGTTTCCGCGGGGCAATGTTCGCGCTCAGAGAGTGAGGGAGGGGGTAAGCTTCCTGTGGTATTCAATCTTATCGGTGTTTTTGTATCTTTGAACCCACCTTGATGCCTGATCTTGCTGAGACATGATTGCAAACGATGAATCTTTTTTCCTGATCATGCATTTGTTCCCAACACTTTTTCCGGTAAATGATCTTAACCGTCGTGAATAATATATGCTTGCACGCCTTCAACTTCATACTCATATTTTATACATGATGATAGGTCCATACTATTCCTCCTCGTCTGTGAAATATACCGTTTCCCTCCTGCTTGCTATCTCTGCAGTGGCGCTATCTTTCGCGGTGCATGCTCAATCGTCCCCTGAGAGGGTGCCAGATCGCAAGGGAATCATTATTGTGCGGCATCTTGCAGGTGTTCCAATTACCGTGGACGGTGCTATCTCGGACTGGCCCCTGGATCGATTTGAGTCCATTGCCGAACATCCAACGTTTCCCCAGGTGCAGCTTGCCTCGACGAGTCCTGCCCTGGGTGACCATATTGTCTTTGACCCCGAGCGCATCGGATTGTTTAACGGCACCACGTCTGAGGCCTTCAAGGCCAATGCCTCTGATTTTGGGTCCACCATTTACTTCGCATACGATGACGAATTTCTTCATATACTTGCCGTGTGTATAGACGATCACCTGAGGATGGAACGCGATACGTCTGATTTTGGATCGACTGGATTTTTTAATGATGGGTTCGAGTTTTTCCTGGATACCCGAGGTAACAGTGGTGATTGTGCGGCGGGCCTTGCCTTTCCGAATTTTGACCAGGAGGAACCCAATGTTGATGATTTCCAGGTGACGGTCGCCCTCAACGAGAACTTCAAGCCAAGTGGAGTGAATGAGACGATGCTTGGTGTAAGGCAGACCGTGGAACGCGGGGGGGATCCTGATGTTGTCGGCCCAGAGAAGGGAGGGCCTGGAGGTTCTTATCGCGATGCCTTGGATGCTGCCAGCGGATTGGATATTGCAGCCCGAAGGTATGACGACCTGCGAGCTGCCGGAGCCATCAATCCTGAAATCTTGGCGCATCCTGATGTGAATTATACGGGATATGTGATTGAAATGCGCATCCCCTTTGGTGCTGTCACGGCCTTTACCCCGGATCATCCCATGGGCTTTGAGTTATTCTGGCGGGATGTTGACACAGCAGATGATCCAGGCAAAGGAGGAGCTGATGTTTCATGGGCCACGTGGGCCCAAAGTACCAATGTTCCTTGTGATGACGCCCCCACGTCTCTGTTCAATGCCGCCAATTGGGGAACGTTGGTGTTTGACAAGGATAACGGACTGGGAGACGGCAGTGCATCTATTGGGGGTAACCATCCCGTATCCGTGGCCTTTGATGGTGACCAAGTCAGGATTGAGTATACAGGTCAACTGGAATATTCGGGGGAAGTTACTGGCCCGTGGACAGCCCTTGAAGGAAGCAGTCCCTTGTCCATTGTTCCCAGTGGTGCGCGTCGCTTTTACCGGGCGCTTTCTGTCAGCTCTGATTCCACACCCATCTTCAGTGATGACCTTGAGTCAGAAATCTCGGGATGGACCCATGGAGCGGCAGCAGGTAAAGAGGATCCTTGGCAATGGGGAAAGCCACGCGGTGGGGTGGCCCCCATTGCTGCGGCCAGCGGCAACCATGCATGGGGAACCGGTCTGGAGGGTGGGTATCCGAATTTTTCTGATGCAGGTTTGCGAACGCCGGTCATTGACCTGACCGGCATCGAGGCTGCCACGCTCGTGTTCATGGAATATCTGGACGTCGAGGCCCTGGATGACGACGGTTTCGTACTCGATGAGGTCAAGGTAAACATTCTCGATGCCTCCAACCCGGATGGTGATCCGCTTGCTGCAGCGATCCGACAGCGTGCGGGTTCGGTGCGCGGTTGGTTACAGCGCAAGATCGAATTGCCCGCATCTGCCCTGGGAAGTAAGATCATGGTCGAGTTCCGCTTTGTCAGTGACTCCTGGAATGACTTTGACCAGGGTGGCTGGTTTATCGATGACGTCGCTGTCCTGCTTGAGTAGGTTCACCTGCTTGATATCCTGGGTTTCCTCTTCGCCTGCTTGTGAGGGTCCGATATGGATTTGATCTGTCAATGGTTGGGGGTGGCTGCATGAAAATACACCAACCTGAGGAGGGGCTTTCTGGCGTCCAAGGGTGATCTTGTTTTTCTTCCGGATAATGGGCAGACTACGGGACAAAATGTGTCACCTCGCTTCATACAGGGTGTTTCTTCTCTGGGCTCTGATGCTTGTCGCGGCATGCGGCGTGAATTTCTTGCATGCGGATGACCTCGTTTCACCGCCCATGTTGGAGGCGGCACCGGCACCTGGCCTGCGGGTTCGGCAGGTGGCCCCTGAATATGAGGGAACCCAGGTGTATCACTCCCTCTACTTACCTTTATCATGGAAGCCAGACCGTCAATATCCGGTGCTGGTCGAATATACCGGCAATCGATTTCCACCCGGCAAGGGAAGTGGAGAGGTCAAGGATGCCAATTTGGGTTTTGGGCTCAGTGGAGGTCATGGTTTCCTCTGGGTGGTGATGCCATACGTTTCCAAGAGCCTGGAACGGAATGAGCACACCTGGTGGGGAGACAGGGAGGCGACCATGGACTATTGCAAGGTGAATCTTCCGCGTATATGTGCGCAGTTCGGAGGGGACCGGGAGAACATATTCATTTGCGGATTTTCACGTGGAGCCATTGGCGCGAGTTATATTGGTCTGGCTGATGACGCCATCGCCGCTTTCTGGAGGGGCATGTTGACCCATGACCATTTTGATGGACACAGGGCATGGAATTATGATTCAAGCGATCGTAGTTCAGCATTAGTCCGTTTGGCGCGCCTCAAGGGACGGCCTGTGCTCATTTGCGGACAGGATGCCTATGACGTACGTGCAAGTTTTCTCAAAGATCACCTGGATCTTGCGCGGTTTACGTTCCTGAATGTGCCAACTCAGGAGATTTTTGAAATTCCTGAAGGTCCCTACATTCACCCGCACACCGACCTCTGGATGCATCGTGCAAGCAAATACCGTCAACATGCCCGCGCGTGGTTACAGAGTGCCATGCATGAAAATGACCTCGCACCTTAGTAACTTACTTTCCTATGAAACTGTTTATAACATTTCGCATGGCATGGATCGCTGGTGGCTGCGCCCTGCTGACCTGCCTCCTTCACGGGCAAACCCAACAGACCATGTCTCTGGGGGAGGCCTTTATCCTTCAGGGGCATGCTGCCTTTGTTCTTGAACCGCGGCCGGAGGAGCGCCGGGAGGGACCCATGCCATGGGTTTGGTATGCACCTACGTTGAAGGGTAAATATCCCGGTAAGGAAGAAGTATGGATGATCCATGCCTTCCACAAGGCAGGCATTGCAATGGCGGGGATTGATGTGGGAGAGTCTCATGGGAGCCCTGAAGGAAGGGAAGTCTATCAGCAATTATATGAGGAACTCACTTCCCGACGTGCTTATGGAAAGAAACCCGTACTCTTGGCTCGAAGCCGTGGTGGTTTAATGCTCTATAATTGGGCAGCAGAACATCCAGCCTCCGTCGGTGGGGTGGCAGGAATCTACCCGGTCTGCAATCTTCTCAGTTACCCAGGCTTGGAACGTGCGGCGGCTGCCTATGCGATGAGTGCCACGGACCTGAAGGCGGTGTTGCCCATGCACAATCCTGTCCAGCGTCTCCCATCTCTTGCCAAGGCGCGTGTTCCGATCTATCACCTGCATGGTGATAAAGATCTTGTTGTTCCCTTGGATGTAAATTCCGCTTTGCTTGCCAGGGAATACAAGGCCCTCGGCGGCCCCATGGAACTCCATGTGATCCCTGGTCAGGGGCATAATCTCTGGAAGGGTTGGTTTCAGTCGCAAGCGCTGACTGATTTTGTGATTGCCCGGGCCCTTGGAGAGATCGTCCCGCAGCGTGGGGCATCTGAACCGTGACTGGAAATACCGCCGACCTTGTTCTACAGCTTATTCTGTGACGCCTCAGTTCTTTTTCTCTTTTACTTGCCTGCACCCAGTGCCCGATTGGGAGTGCGCCAATGGATTCTGGCCAGGAGCAGATTCCCTCTTGCTTCTTCCTTCGGAATCCACTCCCCGACAGTGACCCAGGATTCCAATGCTGTCACATGGGTGACATGATAGTTGCCCATCAGGGCGACCTGATCGGGTGACTTGATTCCATCACCGACCAGAGGGAGTACCATGCGTTCACTGGATCGAATCAAGTGACGTGTCTCAGGATCCACCCTGGCAAGCCAGAGTGGCTATCGCCAGCGGATCACGCCTTCATTGGAGGAGTCCCTGCGGGTGTAGACCAGGAACATGCCGCTTGAGTGCGTCAGCCAGTGCTGCTGAGTGCTTGAAAATGGGAGGGGTTCTCCGTCCTCCCAACTCCAGGCTTGCATTGGGGCCCAATGAAGTCCGTCCGGACTGACGCTATGGTAACCATGCCCGTCTTCCGCGCGCATGGTCAGGTAAAACTGTTTGTTGAAATAGGTGAGAGAGGGTTCCAGGAGGCCTCTGCCCTGTTTCAGGGTAATGGCTTCCCCCACTTCCACGATTTTCAGTGTCTGCCCGTCAAAGGAACACCGAGCACTTGCCACCGAGCGGTGGGCTGATTGGTGACCAAAGCTCAGGGCCAATAGGATGTCTCCGCCAGGCAGGATGACTCTCTGACCACAGTTATTGGAGTAGATGAAACTGCCACGTGGATCGTTCCATTCTAGGACGCGGCGCCTGGACCATGTCCCATCATTGGAACGTACCGAGTAGACAGGAAAGCGAGGTAATTGGTCATTGGAGTCAAATTTGGAGCCCCTGTAAAAGACCACCTGGCCCAGGGCCAGCACCGTGCCTGTGGGGGGATGATATTCGGGAACCACGTCGCAGACACCGGCGAGGAGCCCGGGATGTGCCTTTACTGCCTCACGACCCAGTGCCGGGAGAATTTCCGGAGATGACCATTGTTTGCCCAGATCACTGGACTCTGTCCAGTGAACGGGGCCAAAATAATCGCTGCCTCCAATGGACTGCATGGTCATCAGGATGCGTGGTGTGTCATCGCTGGAGGAAGGCAGGCGGCAGGCCTTTGGGTGGAACCACGTGGTTGCTTCTCCGTGACGGTTGGTATGGGTGCTTGCCCGCGTAATGCTCTCGATTAAATCCTCCTCATCGAGTGGGGATGCTGCCAGGAACGCAGTATCATGGGACAAGGAAAAAGGTACCACCATCAGGATTATCAAGAGGCATCGCATACCTTTCCTCATAAGTGGCCAATGCTTTTCTATCAAGTGGAAAACAAGCAGGTGCTGGGCACTTTGTTCAACCCACGCTTGTTTAATCTGATCTCCATACTGCAAGCAAGGGCTTTTTTGAAATGACATATGAGCTGCCTGCATGATGTTACCAAGCGGGCCAGCTTTATTTCGTGGTCGTTTTCAGTGGCTCCTGCCAAGATAGAAACAGATCGCTGATGCCATGCAGAGACAGAGCTGATCTGCTTGAAGCCAGATGTCGGCAACATAGTGCCTCCAGTTATTCAATGCATGGGGGTGGGTCATTCATCTGGTCCTTTCTATGAGCTCATGGGATTGTATTGGGATGACTTGAGACAGGATTCCACCTCGCGAGATACGTTTCAGGCGACACACCACAGGTTCACTCCCTGAACATACCCTCTGGAAGCCAGGAAGTCGCTGATTTTCTCCCTTGCCCCCATCGCACCCACGGCCACCAGCAGCGGGGGTGTGTTCAAGCCAGCATGAGGAACCTGTTTCGGAGAAATCACGGGAACCCCGTGGATCTGTTGCCCTATTTTTCTTTCAGAAATTTCGACAACTGATGGAACCTTATAACCCATATCCAGTAGCCAGCGCAGCCACGGTTTACCCGTTTGGCCGCCCCCCCACAAGGCCACACTTGGACAACCCTTCAGTGGGCCTTCGAGGAGATGCAGGCGTTTACAGTGGTTAAATGCCTTGAGGGAGTAGCGGGAGTCACATCGGGTCAGTCTGTCGGGGTGATCTCTCCAATCAAGGATCACCGAGTCGACCTTACCTACCCTGATTTTGTTGTTTGCCAGGATGCCGAGCCAATGGTCGTAATCTTCTGGAAAAGGTCCCGACCGGCATTGATCCACGAAAAGATCGCGCTGGGCAAGGATGCTGGGGTTGACCAGGGGAAGTTCCACAAAACGCTGGGCAAGAATGCTGGAGTGGTTCCTCTGCTGGTTTAACCAATCTTCATAGCGTTGCATGCTGGATACGGGGCGGCCTGCCAGATCCACGATTCGAACAAGGCCACCAATGACCTGGCATCCACTACGCTGTGCAAAATCCCATTGGGCCTGGAGGCGGTGAGGATACGCATGGTCATCCGCATCCATGCGAGCGATCCATTTGGCCCTTGCGGCGCTTGCGGCACGATTGGCTGTTGCCACGACTCCCCGGTGTGCTCCCTCCAAGATCCTCAACCGATGGTCCGTGAGGGTCTTCAACTGCCTGACAGTGTGGTCTGTGGAGCCATCGTCAGCCACCAGGAGTTCTAAATCCTTAAAACTTCCATTCAAAATAGAGGTCACGGCGTCCAGGATCGTGCACTCCCCGTTGAAAACCGGGAGGATGACTGAAATCCTAGGGGCTTTTCCTTTCAATGGGGCAGGGTCCATGCACCTTGTCCCGAGTAGGGTTTGAATCTGGCGTGACTATATGGTGGATTTTGGAGTTTCCGTCTCAGGGAAAAGTTCCTTAATTTTCTGGCGAAGTCTTTGGGCATCCTGTGGTTGTAGCAGGCGCCGGTGTACCCTTCGATCCACACCATCAAGGAGTTCCAGCCAATCTTCCAGTACAGGTTTGGGAACCGTTTCCCAATTGTCATAACGCCTTTCCCTCTCGTGAAACCGCCACTCGTTTCCGACTTTTTTGGCGTAAACCTGACGTTTCCTGTCGTCCTCGAATCTGCTCTTCCAACTGATTTCTCCCTTTGCCATAAGACTTTCGTGCCAGGACCTTATCAAATTCTGTTTTTTTGTCCATATACGAGCCAGTCCTGATGCAAGGTTCTTTTTGACACAAATCCGCAAGCCAGTCAGGTTCTTGTGGTATGACACAATATTCGTATACGCGTATTGGGTGCTTGATGGGACTGCTGCTGGGCAGCGGCTTCATCATGACCAGCTGTACCCAGGAAACCCAGAACAGGATCAGCAGGGCCGTGCAGAACTGGACAGGCACCGATGGTGTGCTGGAAATTTATGCCGGCGACAAACTGGTACGTCGTTTCATCAATATCGACAAGCTTACAACCGGTTCCTCTACGCAAGGTGCGTCCACCTCACGCCCATACCGTTTTGGCTACGGGGTCGTTGACATGAACTTCAACTTCCAGGCCGACGAGGGCGAAAAGAAGGTGTATTTTGAGTTCAGCGACTATGCCACGAGCTACATTTTTTTTGAAAACCCAAATTAAGAGAAGTAATTCTTTTCTTCACATTTTCATGGCCGTCCCTAGAATCGGTCCTTTAATTTTTTAAGCACAAGAAACATTTTTATCTATGGGATCTGAACCGATTGACGCAAAACCGTTGGAGGCGCCGGCATTGTTGCCGTTGAAACTGAAAAACCGGCTTGCTGGTCGACCGGCGCATGCCCCGAAATACCCTGCTACCGTTCATAACCTGGCTGGTGAAGAGGTGGTTTTGGGAGATCCGAGGGCGACGCGCGCACTGGTGGCACTCATGAACGTGCACGCAGTCAATGGTGGAGCTGCCTGCCATTGGGGTGGACCAGCTGCGCTGGCCGAGATCATGGCCTCCATTCACGGACTCATGTTTGCCAGTTCGGACGCGCCGTGGCATGCGTCCTACCATTTTGTCAATGATGCCGGGCACACGGAGAATGGAGTTTATGCACTGCGTGCCAACCTCGGTTTCGACGGGCTAGGCTTTGAAGATCTCCGGGGGTTTCGCAGCATTGAGAGCAAATTGACTGGGCATGGGGAATCGCACCTGAATCCTGAGGGCGTCCTGCTCAGTAACGGGCCCTTGAGCTCAGCCGTGGGTCAGTGCCAGGGACTTGCCATGGCGGATAAAACGGCGGGGAATGACCGGGTGACTCTTCTGGTCCTATCAGATGGGGCCTCCATGGAAGGGGAGGCCAAGGAAGCTTTTTCAGCGATACCAGGTCTGGCTGCCAAGGGGCGTGTGAACCCCTTTGTGATGGTGCTCTCAGACAACCAGACGAAGCTGTCGGGTCGTATTCCATCCGATTCCTTTGACATGGCTCCCTCCTTTGATGCGATGTCGACCCTGGGGTGGAAAGTGCTCGACGTGGAGCAGGGGCATGATCTCCAGACGGTTTATCACGCGATCGAGTCGGCTGTCCAGTCGGCCAGGGCGGATAGTCATCAACCTGTTTTGGTGCGCGTCAAGACCATCAAGGGATATGGGGTGAAGGCCACCGAGGAGAATGCAAGCGGCGGGCATGGTTTTCCCTTGAAGGGTGGCGAAAAAATCGTTGAGTTTGTCAACGAGATCTATGGAGGTGAAGCACCGGAGGCCATGCTTGCCTGGGCCAAGGAACTTAGGGCCAAGTGGGAATCGGACCTCGC
>JAAZXX010000929.1 GCA_014239995.1 Verrucomicrobiia bacterium | reverse complement strand
AGCTGTTTGAGACTGAACATGAGATCATGCCAGCCACGCGCGAGCGACCGGGCAAGGTATACGAAAATCTTAAAAAGTCGAAAATCCGATACATCGTTCTGTGTTACGGGGTTCCGGTAAAGATACTCGAAGACGAAACGCTTGAGGAGCCTGCTGAGGCAAGCATGCGGGTGGAACTGCGCTTTAACCGCGCCGCTGTCGACCACGAACTTTCGCTACTTGGGCGAGACCCCCAACGGGTGATCTTGTCCGGCCCCATTGACAACCCCTTGTTTGGCACACGGCGCTCCATGGACATCAGGCCTGAAAACGGACTGATGATGGTGGGGCGGGTCGATGGGCCCTCTCCCGAAATCGCAAAGGGCCTTGTCGACAAGGCCATGAAAGCGGAGAAAGAGGGCCTCTTTGGTCGTGCTTACTTTGATGCACGCGGCATGAAGAGTGGGGCCTATCTCCAAGGGGATAACTGGATACGCAGGGCCGCTGCCCTCAGTACCAAGGCTGGCTTTGAAACCACGATGGATGACAACAGCGAAGTGTTTACCCCCGGTTTCCCATTCAGCCACATTGCACTCTACGCCGGCTGGTATACCGAAGGGGTATCGGGTCCTTTCACGCGCAAGAAAATGGAATTCGTACCTGGTGCCATTGCCTATCATCTCCACTCCTACAGCGCTTCCACCCTCCGAACCACCCATCAGCACTGGGTGGGTCCCCTCCTTACAAAGGGGGCCACGGCCACCATGGGATGTGTGTTTGAGCCCTATCTGGGAGCTTCCCCGGATATCGAGGTTTTTTTCGAGCGTATTTTGTTGGGATTCAGCTTCGGGGAGGCGGCGTATGCTTCTCAACGCGTCCTCTCATGGCAAACCACCGTGGTCGGGGATCCACTTTACCACCCGCTGAGCAAGCCCATCGAGTTGTTGCAGATGGAGCTTGGCCAGAGTTCCTCATCCTCGCTGGCATGGATACGGGTCTTGGCCGTAAATCAGGCCATTCAGGGCGGAGCTGATAAAGC
>JAAZXX010000928.1 GCA_014239995.1 Verrucomicrobiia bacterium | reverse complement strand
TCACGAGTCTGTAGAGCCATCCGCAGCGCGGTTTTTCCACGTCGATCCTTAGATGCGCCGATGATACGACCGGGGATACTGCGCAGATTCTTTTCTTTTGCAGCAAAAAAAGCTGCGTGCGGACCGCCAAAACCCATTGGTACTCCAAAGCGCTGTGTGTTTCCGACAACTACATCTGCACCAAATTCCCCAGGTGGTTTCAGCAAAACAAGACTCAGTGGATCAGACGCTACTGCAACCATAGTTCCTGATTCATGCCATTTTTCGAGCAAATTTTCAAGCTCATGAATCTCACCAAAAGTTCCTGGATATTGAATTAATGCTCCAAACAAATCTGTGTCCGGAGAGTTGAGCTGCTCCTTGACATTTCCGTGTACCAATTCAAAATCCATCGGCTCTGCCCTGGTTTTTAGCACGTCAACAGTTTGCGGATGACAGTCGTGTGCCACAAAAAAGCGCATACTTTTGCTGCGTGAAACACGTTTGCAGAAAGTCATTGCTTCTGCAGCCGCAGTTGCTTCATCGAGCAGCGACGCATTTGCGACATCCATTCCACTAAGATCAATTATCATTTGTTGAAAATTCAGTAGTGCTTCGAGACGTCCCTGTGAAACTTCAGGCTGATAAGGAGTGTAGGCTGTGTACCAGCCGGGATTTTCCAGCAGGTTACGCTGAATGACGCCGGGCAGTATTGTGCTGTGGTAGCCCATTCCTATCATAGATTTTGCCACCGTATTACGCTTTGCGAGTCCGCGCAATTCGTCGAGCACTTCTGTTTCAGTACGGCTCTCCGGCAGGTCAAGTTCGCCTGACATTCGGATTGAATCCGGAACTGCTTTGTCAGTCAGCTCATCCAGAGATAACATCCCAAGTGTTTGAAGCATTTCAGCAATATCCTGCTCTGAGGGACCGATGTGACGGTGAATGAAACGGTCACGCTGTTCAAGTTCCTGCAGACTCAGTGATTGGTTATTTTGTAAATTTCTGTTGCCCGAAGCTAAAGAAGACATGCTGATTATCGTATGCTAGTAGTTAAGTTTAATG
>JAAZXX010000927.1 GCA_014239995.1 Verrucomicrobiia bacterium | reverse complement strand
TAACGAGGCGGGTCTGGTGGCCAGGTGGACGGGGATTCAATCCGGTCCGGATGGGCAGGTAATCCTGCGCACCAGCCACAGCGTGGGCAAGGCCAATGGAGGGTTGCCTGGCGCCCATGCCTACAAGGGCTACGCCGGTGGCGTCTTCATGCTCAAGCTGGAATCAGGAGGCGCCTCGCAAGCTACGGGCGGGCAAATGCAGATCGTAAGACTCTTTCCCTCCCAGGCGCTGCCAGCTCATCCTGCTTCTGGTCTGCTTGTCAGCGTCGATCCCGGGAATGGAGAAATCGATGCATCCTCCATTGAAATGTTTCTTGATGGACAAGCAGTTGAAGTTCAACTGAAGGAGTCCGAAGGACTTGTTGAGATCATGCATCATCCCCAGAGTCCCTTTGCCAGTGGATCGATGCACACGGTGCAACTATCCTTCAGGGATCAGTCTTCCTCACCGAGTGCCTATGAAAGCCAATGGTCCTTCAAGGTGTTTGACTACGCCGGATTGCCCAGGGTAGCGGCTTCTGAGCAGTTGAGCGGATTTAACAGCTCCTCCAGCCAGGCTGGTTTTGCGGTGCGGACAGCTGTCATTGATCCCTTTGATTCCCCGGCTGGTGAGTGGGTGCTCGAAGGTGTGGAAGATGTGCTGCAGATCTGGGAAAAGCCCCACCTGAACCTCGCGGACCTCTCAGCTAACAACAGCAAGGGTTATTATATCGAATCCCAACAGGTCAATTATCAACGTGACCAGCTTGCCATAGGGAATCACGGTGCCGAAAGCAGTTTTCCCGGTGTGAGTGGCAGCGAAATCCTGGTCTTCGAGGGTGATGAGGCAGTGAGTATTTTTTTCGGATGTGAAATCACCACCATTCTTGCTCTGGATGAAGGTTACCATGACTTTTCTATTACCAGCTCCCCTATACACGAGTTGAGGATGGGTTTTGGCCAGGATGCACGTTTAATGGAACCGGATGCCTCGATTAATCCTGGCAACAGTGATGACCAGGGCTGGCGGTATCGTTTTTACGTTGATGAGGCTGGATTTTATCCTTTTTCCCTGTTG
>JAAZXX010000926.1 GCA_014239995.1 Verrucomicrobiia bacterium | reverse complement strand
AGTTTGTGAGAATAATAAGCTGCTTATAAACAGAAATAAAAAAATATGTAAAAATTTAAAATTCAAAATTAATTTTTAGGTTTTTTATAAATAGGAACAGCTGAGCAGGCTTCTGCAAGCATCCGATACAGGTGGCAACCTCATCTGACGAGCTCACTGGGAACCACTGAAACCTTCGCACACCTGCCGGAGGGGGATTTTATCGCCAGAATTCATACCGGCTCGCTGAATTACGCCTTCACACCCCGCCTGACCTTCTACAACCTCATCCAGTATGATAACCGTTCCAGCAACCTCGGCTGGCAAAGCAGGATTCGATGGACCATCACGCCCGGGCGCGATCTTTTCGTTTCCCTCCACCAGGGATGGATCAAGGAGGATACCGGGAGTCTCCGTTTCGAGACGCGGGATACCAAACTCTCCGCCAAGTTCAACTACAGTTACCGGTTTTGACCCCCATGAGGAAAACAGCGAGAAGATCCACCCATTGACAATCAGTATTGAAGTGACGAAAGGCTTTGGTAAGCTTCAGCACTGATTATGACGTTAACGGAAAAAATTCTGGCTCGAGCTTCGGGAAAGGTTCGGGTAGAGGCAGGCGACAATGTGTGGGTCAAAGCGGACACGCTGATGACCCACGATGTTTGCGGACCCGGCACCATCGGTGTTTTCAAGCGTGAGTTTGGTGAGGACGCTCGCGTTTGGGATAATCAACGGATCGTCATCATTCCTGATCACTACATCTTCACGGCCGACTCGCGCTCGAATCGCAATGTGGATATCCTCAGGGAATTTGTGAAGCAACAGGACATTGAATACTTTTACGACGTCATTGATGATCCAAATGGCAAGTGGGTATTCGACCCCGCCCAGGGGCTGCTCAAGCAACAATACGGCTCCAATTACGCGGGCGTTTGCCACACCGCCTTGGCACACCGGGGGCACACCCGCCCAGGGGAGGTGCTTTTCGGGACCGATTCCCATACCTGCATGGCGGGTGCCTTCAACCAGTTTGCTCAGGTCAACCACCAGTTCTGAAAAAAACGTTTCCTCGGCATCTCG
>JAAZXX010000925.1 GCA_014239995.1 Verrucomicrobiia bacterium | reverse complement strand
ACAACCAGATGATGACGGCACTCAGCACTGAGGGCGTTCGCGAGGTGGGGGACTACCGAAGTAGTCCGTCCATAGAGTTGGATGAGGATGAACGCGATGATTCCGTCGTCGTCGTGCGGGCTCATGGCATTTCGCCCGAGCGTAGAAAGTACCTCAAGGGCCTGAATTTGCCCTTCAAGGATGCGACCTGCCCGGATGTCGGCATCATTGCCGGCAAGGTGCGCATGCATGCGACTAAGGGCTATGATGTCGTTATTTTCGGGGATCCTCGCCACCCTGAGGTTATCGGTCTCATGGGATATGCTGACGGAAAAGGTCATGCCGTTCAGACCGAAGAGGATTTGGATGCGTTGCCTGATTTCGAAAATGGTGTGGTGATGGTCTCGCAGTCCACTATGTTTACTCACGAATTCGAACACCTTTCGGCTCTTCTTGCTCAAAAGTATCCCGAGCTTGTCGTATTCGATACGATTTGCGGCGCGACCAAGGAACGTCAGTCGGACTTGCGTCAGTTAGTGGCTGAAGGGGCAGAGGCCATAGTCGTCATCGGTGGCCATCATTCAGCCAATACCTGTAAATTGGCCAAGTTGGCCGAGTCTTATGATCGACCCACCTTTCACATTGAGACGGCAGAGGAACTCGACGTAGCCGTCATGTCCGAGTTTAAGAGTGTCGGTGTAACTGCTGGCGCGTCTACTCCAGAATTTATTATCGATGCCGTTTGTCGTTCCTTGGAGTCCATGGAACCATCTTCCGAAGTTTAAGATTATTCCGTCTCTAATAGAAATTTCATCTCTTTTTTCGATATGACCGCTTCCATACCCAATATTCTTGCCGATCGATACGCTTCTTCCGCTATGTGCGATTTGTGGTCGCCCGAGGGGAGGGTGATTCTTGAACGCGAATTCTGGATTGCAGTAATGAAGGCTCAGCGCGACCTCGGTTTGGATATTCCCGCCGATGCCCTTTTGCAGTACGGCCCGAACAAGGCAAAAATTACATACGACTTCATTGAGTCATTGAAACGTAAGCGCGACGGCAAGCTGATCCTGGTCACCGCGATCACGTCGACACCGGCG
>JAAZXX010000924.1 GCA_014239995.1 Verrucomicrobiia bacterium | reverse complement strand
TTGCTTTCTTCCGAATACAAGGGCCATGTCCAGATACCGCCGCGCAGCCTCCATGTAGCATTCAAGTTGATATTCGGTCAAGGTGGGGTTGGTCCGCAGGTTTGCAAATCCATCTGTCCGGGTTTCCGTTGGAAACAGGCGCGTCATATCCGCCCCAGAGGTATCGATGCCAAGCAGGTCTCGGAGGGTGTATTGGTACTCATATCGCGTCAGTCGACGCATCCCTGTAGAAGTCGGCTCAGCTGCCTGTTCCAGCACGGTGAGGTAGCGGGTGATTTCAGCAATCACCCGGCGACGTTCAGCATGTGCAGGATGTTTGATTCCCTTTTTGTGGGGAGGCATTTCCCCCAGGTTCAATTGGTCGAGCATTTCCTCCAGGAGCCCATGCTGACCGGGTGCACCGGGTTGCTTGAGCCAGTGCTGAAAACTTCGATCCCCTTTTTCTCTTTTGTCGTTGTGACATTCGAGGCAGTAGCGGTCTATAAATTGCGGGACTTCGGGGGACAGCGACGCACCCTCAAGGATGGTTGTGCAGAGTATCCAGACGAACCAGCAAGGACAGCGTTCCCTGGCGTCCGCCGTTCTGGTGATCTTGCTCATGTGGTTTCCAGCCCTGTCAATGTACCCGTCGAGAGATTAAATGTATCCGTCTCCATGCCGAATTGTTGAAGCATGGTGACAAAGAGGTTCGATGCTGGCGTGGAACCCTTTTCACCGCGAAGATGCTGACCGTGCCGGAATCCCCCTCCGGCCAACAGCAGGGGCAGGTTTTTATTGCTGTGAGAACTGGCATTACCCATGCCGCTACCCAGCAAGGTCATGGTGTGATCGAGCAGGGTTTTGCCATCGCTTTCAACAATCGCATCCAAGCGATCCAGGAAACGGCTGAATTGTTTGATATGGAAATGCTCGATCAACGAAAGTTCCTTCAGATAGCTACGTACTTTCCCGTGATGAGTCAATTGATGATAACCCCTTGAGATGGAAAATCCACCCAGATTGGGGCCAAGATCGGCAATGGAGAAAGTCATCACACGGGTCAAATCAGTTTGAAGCGCCAGAGTCATCAGATCGTAATAAAGGGGTACACGGTCGACAAAAT